>JBMDXV010000191.1:0-4664 GCA_048594525.1 Gammaproteobacteria bacterium
GGTGCATCATATCCCTTATTCTGCGCGGTTTCTAGAGCAACTAGAAAAGGCAGAGAGCCTTATTCCTCTCCTAAATCGTGTAGTATCCATTGTGCTCCTTGCTCTAAAAGATGATCGGCGGCACGCTTTGCAATGCTTAGAGCCTCACTCAGCTTGCCTTGTTGTTGTGTGGAAATCTTGATCTTTCCGCCTGAATTATACACAATACCGTTCAACTTTAAAACACCTGCACACATTTCAGCAAAACTGCCCACGGGCGAAGTGCAGCTTGCGCCCAGAGAGGCATTCATGGCTCGCTCGGCCGTAATGCAGGCAAAGGTAGCGGGGTCATTTAAGGGAGCCAATTTATGAAGGAGATCTTGCCTCTCGGCAAGCACTTCAATTGCAATCACGCCCTGACCGACTGAAGGCATGAAAATATCAGGCGGCAAGACTTCAGTAATACGTGCCGTGAGACCCAAACGAATCAGTCCCGCTTCCGCCAGAATGAGGGCATCGCACAAGCCTTCTTCCATCTTTTTCAAACGCGTTTCAACATTCCCACGCATCATCACCACTTGAAGATCAGGGCGATAATGGAGCAACTCCGCCCGACGGCGTACGCTACTCGTGCCAATCACAGCCGCTTTAGGGAGCGCATTCAACCCACCCTTTTGAGAAACCAAAGTATCCCAGGGACTCAAGCGCGCGAGGGTTGCAGCGATCACAAAACCAGATTCGAGCACGGGAGGCACATCTTTGAGGGAATGCACCGCGAGGTCTGCACGGCCGTCCTGCATCGCCGCTTCGAGCGACTTAATAAACAAGCCTTTCCCCCCGAGTTCTGCTAAAGAGCGATCTTGAATCTGATCGCCTTTGGTGGAAAGTGGCAAGAGCTCGACGTCCTCATCGGGATACAAAGCCCGCCATTTTTGCCTCACCTCTTCCGCTTGAATCAAGGCTAAGTGACTTTGACGCGTCGCGATTTTCAACATGGGAAGCTCTCTCTATCTTCCGTTTAGAGGCGAATCGGCATCACGACATAAATGGCGCGGTTATCTTCAGGATCTTGAATCAAAATACTGCTCGTATTATTGGTGAACGCGACTTTGACATTTTCGCAATCCAACACATTTAACGCATCCATGATATAGGTAATGTTAAAGCCAATCTCGATTTCCTGCCCGGTGTAGCCCACTTCTAATTCATCTTCCGCTTCTTCCTGCTCCGGATTATTTGCCATCATTTTTAGGAGATTATTTGAAACATTCAGCCGCACACCCCGGTATTTCTCGTTTGATAAAATGGACGTTCTTTGTAAAGCCTGCTTCAGCGCATCGCGGTGGCTGAGGAGAATATTCTTTCCAGCGGTGGGAATCACCCGATTGTAATCCGGATAACGACCATCCACGAGCTTCGACGTCAGAATAATGTCTTTCATGGCAATGCGAATAAAATGTGTGCCAAAAACCACGGACACCGGCTGATCGGATAATTCCAAAATTTTCTGTAATTCCAGGATGGTTTTACGGGGAACGATCACCTGGTGAACGCCGGGATAGCCTTGAATGACTTCGGAAGCGAGCGCGAGGCGGTGACCGTCTGTGGCGACCGCCCGAATCATTTTTTCACTGACTTCAATCAACAGACCATTTAAAAAATAACGCACATCCTGCTGCGCCATTGCAAATTGCGTTTTCTTAATGAGTTGCGCGAGTGTTTTCTGCGGCAGTTCAATAATGGTCTGACCGAGTTGGCTTTCCATGGTCGGAAATTCTTGCGGAGGCAAACCTGCCAAGCTAAAACGGCTCCTCCCTGATTTGACAATAATTTTCTCAGGCGATTCCGCATCCACACTGAGGATCGACTCATCCGGCAGGTTTTTGCAAATATCAAAAATTTTACGCGCAGGCAGCGTAATACTGCCCCCTTCGGCGGGCTCAGGTAATTCTAATTTGGCAAGGAGTTCGATCTCAAGATCCGTTGCCGTCAACTGCATCGCGGTGCCTTCTATTTTGACGAGAATATTTGACAAAATCGGCATGGCCTGCTTTTTCTCAACGACACCAATTAAAGCTTGTAAGGGTTTTAACAAGGCCTCACGGCTGATCGTAAATTTCATGATGCGTTTTTCTCCTTAGGTTGACAATATACGTAATAAATTTTGATAATCCTCCGCAATATGCGAATCCACCTTTTTGAGTTCAGCCACCGTGCGACAGGCGTGAAGCACGGTGGTGTGATCTCGCCCTCCAAACGCATCGCCGATCTCAGGCAGGCTGTGACCCGTCAGTTCTTTTGCCAGCGCCATCGCAATTTGACGCGGACGGGCAAGAGAACGCGTCCGCTTTGCCGAAAGTAAATCAACGAGTTTTATCTTAAAGTACTCTGCAACGGTTTTCTGGATATTGTCCAGCGTGACAAGCTTATCCTGCAAGTGCAATAAATCCTTGAGCGCATGCCTCACAAACTCGATGGTGATGGCCTGACCTGTGAAGTTGGCATTGGCGATCACTCTTTTTAAAGCGCCTTCAAGTTCCCGCACATTGGAGCGAATGCGCTTGGCGATAAAAAAAGCCACCTCATGCTGAAGCTCCAACCCCACTTCAGCGGCTTTATTAATCAAAATAGCAACGCGTGTTTCAAGCTCGGGCGGATCAATCGCAACCGTGAGCCCCCAGCCGAAGCGCGATTTTAAACGTTCTTCAAGGCCATTGATTTCCTTTGGATAACGATCTGAAGTCAAAACAATTTGCTGGTGCCCTTCGAGGAGCGCATTAAAGGTATGAAAAAACTCTTCCTGGGTACGATCCTTCCCCGCAAAAAACTGGATATCATCAATCAAGAGCGCATCCAGCGAACGATAGAATTCTTTAAACGTATTAATGGCATTACTCTGCAGCGCTTTCACCATATCCGCAACAAAGCGCTCTGAGTGCAGATACAGGACTTTGGCATCCTTTTTATTTTGGCAAATCACATTGCCGATCGCATGCATCAAGTGGGTTTTACCGAGCCCCACGCCTCCATATAAAAACAAAGGATTATACGCTTTGCCGGGGCTCTCCCCGACTTGCCGACAGGCGGCTTTCGCCATTTGGTTCGATTTTCCCTCAACAAAACTGTCAAAGGTAAAACGGGGGTTGAGGCCATTTTCGATTTTGACCTTTGGACTTTTAACCGGCGCACGCGATATAACAGGCTTGACAGGAGCCGCCGGCGCTTCTTCGGCTTGCTGACCAATTTTTAATTCAACCCGTTTGGGTTCCCCTGCGAGAGACGATAAAGTCTCTTCAATTTTGTTAAGATAGCGTTCACGCACCCAATCCATTACAAAACGGTTGGGTGCAAAAAGCGTGATCCGCTCTTCGCTTTCAATCGCTTGTAAAGGCTTGAGCCACATTGTAAACTCCGAAGGAGGCAAATGATCTTCAAGATCAACTAAACAACTTTGCCACAGCGGCATGCGTCACCCATTTTTATTACAGCAGAAAAGAGGACAGAGTTTAGCAAAAAAACAAAGCCAGGGGGAAGCTAATCAGCATTTATGCATCGAGTTTTTTTAGCCATTCCGTAATCGCCTGATCGATCAGTTGATAGGTTTTTTCAAATGCAGCTTCATCCTCACCATAAGGATCAGGCACATCAAAACCGTTGAAGTGGCCGATTCTAAAGGTTTTACCGGAAGCGTGGCGAAACTGATGCTCAAGCCTATGCCGCTGCTGTTCATCCATCACGAGAATCAGGTCTGCGGCTCTCACCATCTCATCTGTGACTTGTTTGGCAATATGATCATGGAGAGATAAACCATACCCTGCACTCACCTTCTTTGAAAAATCATGTGCGGGGTCCCCCACCATCGCCGTCAGACCCGCTGAATCCACTCGAATGGATAAGCCTGCAAGCTTCGCTTTTTCCTCAAACAACTTGTGTGCGATGGGGCTTCTACAAATATTACCCAAACACAAAATTAAAATATTCTGAAACATGGTCTGCCCCTTCTTCCTTTTCAATCGTTTAAAAGATTAATCTAAAATGGGCTTGAATTCAAATAAGCGCTTTATGCTGCTTTACTTGAATACTTTTAAAGCAAAGATTATTATGTAATCACGCCTGACAACAGCCATACCATGTCTCTCTTAAAACCCGAAGAACTCAGCTATTCTCAAAACGTCTTACAACATCGCGGGCAATATTATGCCATTATTTCCGCTGCCGTGGCTTTTGATCTTGCCGAGCCTGACGCTTTGTTGCCCGAGGCTCACATCTTAAAAGCCCTGCCTGAGACTGAAGCCGGGTTTGCTAAACTGAAAGCCGAAATACTCGTCATCAGCGAACACGTACAACCGCCGATCCCACCGACTGATCACGCACGCTGGCAATATTTTAAAGCGGATAAAACATACTGGCAAACCCAAGGTTTTCCGATTTTACCGGATGATTTTGATTTTCGATTTTTTCAAGAGGCGCCCCTTCCTCAGCAATTTAAACGCGACTTCCAGCCTGGAAAATCCTATAAACTGACGCTCCAAAGCCAAAAACTAAAAGGCTCTCTGCCTTTTCTAGTTGCTCTAGAAACCGCGCAGAATAAGGGATATGATGCACCTCAAATCATCTAAAAGTCTCACATTTTATGAAAGAATTAACCATTCCCCTAGGAATTCCAGACCTAGAAATTGTTTCAC
>JBMDXV010000192.1:0-6591 GCA_048594525.1 Gammaproteobacteria bacterium
TTGGTACATTCCAGCCTTTGCTTGCAGGGTATTTGTAGGGCATTTTTTCCATTATTGAGCTAATTTTGCAACAGGCTAAAATAGCATATGTACGAAATTATTACAACTGATTATTTTGCGACTTATGCAACAACGCCGCAATCGTACGGATCATTTGCCCTGTCGCGCCACCCGGCCACATGCCGTTGCCTGAAACCGCATAGACGCTGGCGAGATCAAAGTGAAGCCACTTTTGTTTAGGTAAATCAACAAAGCGGCTCAAAAATCCTGCTGCGGAGGACGCTCCGGCAGGCCCGGCACTTGGGCCTGTGTCGGCATTCAAGGTATCGGCAACGAGGGAGGGATAAGCCTCCTGATGCCAAGTTTCAAGCGGTAAAGGCCAGAGTCCTTCATGACACGCCTCTGCACAATTCAGAGCCTGCTGGCTTAAGTTTTTATCCATACTAAAGAGTGCAGCATACTCAGAACCCACTGCCACTTTGGCTGCGCCGGTTAAGGTCGCCGCATCGATGATGAGCTCCGGTTTTTCTTCCTGTGCTTTTAAAAACCCGTCTGCTAACACTACTCGGCCTTCTGCATCGGTATTGACGATTTCCACTTTCAGGCCATTTTTGTAAGTCAGAACATCGCCCGGGCGATAGGCTTCACCGGAAATCAAGTTTTCAGCACAACAGAGGATGAGCTCGATGGGATGATGGAGGCCTTCAAATAAGGAGAAGGCAACCGCGCCAGTCACCGTGGCAGCGCCGCCCATGTCACATTTCATATAGCCGATTCCCCCGTCGCGAGGCTTTAAGACATAGCCTCCGCTATCAAAGGTAATGCCTTTGCCGATGACGGCGGCTTTGATTTTTTGGTTTTCCTGACCTTTCGGGTAAATTTTAATCGAAAGCAAAACCGGTGGAAATTCACTGGCGCGACCGACGGCGTAACAGCCGACAAAGCCTTTTTGTTTCAGGGCTTCTCCAGCAATCTTTTCGATTTTCAGACTGTAGTGATCAGCGGCAAATTCTTTGATGAGGGCCGCTGCACTTTCGGCAAGCACTTCCGGCGGGCATTGACTTGGGCCGGTATTGATCTGCGTGCGCACCCAGTTCCAGATGTAGCTGAGGACTTCAAATTTTTGCGCTTCTGTGGCGGGAAGCGGCGCTGGGGTAATATGTCCTGGATTTTTATAACGGCTATAGCCTAACTGAAAAGCCCATTGATCTTCAAATGTCCACTGACCTGTTAAGGCAGGCGCAAGAACTCCCAACTGATCAACAGCACGCCCTGCTTTCTGAAGCTGGCGAAAATAATAAGGATGTGATTTGGCAAGGTGGATATGAATGCCTTCTCCTGAAAAAGATAATAATTGATTTGGCCGTAAACCCTCGGCTTGAACGGCGTCGTGGTTTAAGTAAATGGGGGTCGTTTTGCTCATAGTGATTCCTAGTGTGGGACTTGTAAATATTGGTTAATCCTTGCAAGGTCTTGCGGGTTTAAATTTCCAGCATCATATTTCAATTGTAAAAAACTGTCGAGATAATCATTCACGGCCGTAGCCAGGCTGCTTTTGGCCTGATACAAAGTTTGATTCGCATTTAAGACATCGACGATGGTCGCCGTTCCGACTTTATATTCGGCATTATAGTTTTTTAAGCTGCTTTCCGCCGCAACCACCGCGGCTTGATTGGCTTTGACTTGTGCTATATTGGAGCGCACACTTAAAAAATCCTGCTTCGTTTGCATCACCGTTTGGCGATAGAGGTTGAGTTCCGTGTTTTGAGAACTCGCATATTGATTTGCCGCTTGAAGGCTTGAGGCCATTTGTTCTCCGCCCGCAAAGACCGTCCAGTTGAATTGGAGTGCCACGCTCCAGCCGAGAAATTGCGAATCACTCGACACCTCAGGCGCCACATTCTCGCGATAAAAACTTTGGCCGTAATTCACGACGAGATCAACAGACGGCAATTGATTGCCCACGGTTTCATTCACCGTGGCGAGAAGAGCTTTCGTCGTGTAATGCTGGGCAATGAGGGTGGGATTGTTTTGAAGCGCCGTTTCAACCCAGGCGTTGATATCATTGGGAACGGGCGGGACAAACGGGAAATCTTCTTTCAAAACAGCGAGATTGGTTTCGAGTTTTCCTGTGAGGGTACGCAAGGTTTGATTTGCATTGGCAAGCGTATTTTGGTTGGCAATCAGCGTGGCGAGGGCCGATGTATAATTGGCTTTGGACTGCAGCACGTTGGTGTAAGGAACGAGGCCGACATTAAATTGTTTTTGCGTTTGATTAAGGGTTTCTTTTAATGAGTTCACTTCTGCCTCGGCAAAAGCCACGTTTTCTTCGGCGAGGATGATGTTAAAATAATCGGTGCTCAGCGTGAGCGTAAAATTCTGGAGGTTGGCCTGATACGTTTCGCCCGCCGCCGCGCTTGTGTTGGCGGCTCCTGCTAAACTCGCATAATTCGTATAGTTAAACAAAGGCTGCGTGAGAGAAATATTATATCCCATTGAAGGGTAGGTAGTATTGAGGCCCGGCTGATTTAGATGAGTTTCGCTGCCGTTTCCTGAAACGGTCACTTGTGGCAGGAGGGCTGCGAGCGCAATCATCCGCCCTTCGCCGCTCGCTGCTCGCGTCGCAGCATAATTTTGGAGGAGGGGAGAATTCTGGGTGGCATCTTGATAAACGCCAACCAAGTCAGCCGCTTCAGCGCCGCTACTTATGAGAAAAAGTGCAGAAAGCACTAAGCTGCGCATGCGTCTTCCTCAAGGAGAGCCATGACGATTTCATGCATTTTGAAGTATTTGGCTCCTTTAATCAAAATCATAGTATGGTCTTTAACCTCAGATGCGAGTATCTCGATCAATTCCGCTTTCGTTGCAAAATAGCGTGCTTCCGGGCAATGGCGAATTGTTTCGGCGATGAGGGTTTCATCGCCATACCAGTATACGCCGTCTAAATGAGCGTCGTGACACCATTTTCCGACTTCCCGATGATAGTGTGCACCCTGTTCGCCGAGCTCCCGGAGGCTCGACAATACGAGAATTTTCCGACCGGAAAAGCTGCGAAGCGAGGCAATCGCATTCTGCACGGAGCCGACGCTCGAATTGTACGTGTCATCAATGAGAATACAGCCCTCTTTTAAGCGATATTGCTGGAAGCGATGCGGGATGATTTGCATTTTGGCAAGCCCTGTTGCAATTTTGTCAGGGCTAATCCCAACCGCCAGGCAAACCGCTGCTGCCGCGACTGCATTTGCAATAATATGCCCTCCTGGCAACGGGACGGCGATCGCCTGATTGCCAATCGGCGTATGGAGAATAAAATCAGCCCCTTCCTGCGTCACGCGCAGGTCTGTTGCAAACACATTAGCAGGTTTGCTGAGGCTGTAGGTGACGCGATGGCGATTGCCGATTTTGCTGAGCCAAGATTCAGCAAAAGGTTCGTCGAGGTTCAGGATGGCAATGCCTTGCTCGGTAAGATGGGTAAAGATCGCTGACTTTTCTTCGGAGACTTGATCAAAGGAGCCCAATTTTTCGAGATGGGACGCGCCGATATTCGTAATGAGCGCAAGCGTGGGTTTCACAATATCGGCAAGATAGCCAATTTCTCCCGGGCTGTTCGTCCCCATTTCAATCACGGCAAACTGATGTTCGGGGCGTAATTGAAGCAAGGTGAGGGGCACGCCATAGGCATTATTGAAAGTGCCTTCCGGAGCGAGCACCCGCCCTTGTTCCTGGAGAATGCGCGCAATCATTTCTTTCGTCGTCGTTTTGCCGCAGCTTCCCGTTAAACCAATGACCGGGAGTTTGAATTGCGCCCGCCAGACTTTTGCAAGTTGACCCAAGGCGTAGACGGTTTCTTTGACAATGATTTGCGGGACGCTGAGACCGGGTATCGCATGATCGACCATTACCGCAGCGGCCCCCCGCGCCAGGGCATCTTCAAGAAAAAGATGTCCATCGCGCTCAGCACGAATGGCTACAAAGAGGTCTCCTGCTTTCAAACTTCGGCTATCAATTGAAAAAGCGGGCAGCGGTAAATCGTCGCCTCGATAGTCCGCGCCAATTTTCAAAGCGAGTTCTTTTAAACTAAGCATTTGACAGCATTTAGGTTTTTCCATATTGTAGCGACTTTTATTTTACTTGGCTACCATGGAAAAGCGCGAGATCAACGGATTTGTGTTATTGGATAAAGCGATTAACATGACTTCAAACACAGCCTTGCAAAAGGTCAAGCGCTTGTTTCACCCTAAAAAAGCCGGATTCTTAGGCACGCTTGATCCCCTCGCTACAGGAATGCTGCCGATTTGTATGGGGCGCGCGACGAAACAGGTCGAAGTCTTGCATCAAGCGGAAAAGCGTTATCGCACGGTGATTGAATTAGGGACAAAAACCAGCACGGGAGACCGTGAAGGGGAAGCCATCAAAATGGCTGCCGCTCCCCCTTTAACGCCTGATCAAGTTGAGGCGGCGATGCAGACTTTTATCGGCGAGATTGATCAAATTCCACCGCTGTATTCAGCGCTCAAAAAAGAAGGCGTTCCTTTATATAAGCTCGCGCGTCAAGGCATTGACGTCGAACGCCCCGCACGTAAAGTGCTTGTGAAGGATTTAAAACTCATTCATTTAACAGCGAATACGATTGAATGTGAAGTCGTGAGCGGCAAAGGATTTTATGTTCGTGTCTTGGGTGAGGACTTGGCCGAGAAGCTTGGCACAGTCGGGCATTTGGGCTCACTCCGTCGCCTCGGATGTGGTGGGTTTGACGGGCAGAAAATGTACACACTTGAAGACCTTAATGCTCTCGCGTTGAACGGAATTGAATCTCTTTATAGCGCTCTTCTGCCAATTGGAGATTGACCCGCGTCGGCGCGAGATAAGTCAAATGATTTGCGCCATCCAAAGCCAGGTATTCATGGGCTTTCTGCTCCAGGTTTTGTAAGGCTTTGGCGTCTTGTGAATCCACCCAGCGTGCGGCAACGACATTGACGTTTTCATACACGCACTCTACGCCATATTCATTCAAGAGCCGGAAGGCTACCACGTCAAATTGCAAAACGCCGACGGCACCTAAAATCAGATCATTACTGAGGAGCGGCCGAAACACCTGCGTTGCCCCTTCTTCTGATAACTGAATCAAGCCTTTTTGCAAAGCCTTGGCTTTCAGCGGGTCTTTGAGGCGCACGCGTCGAAAGAGCTCGGGGGCAAAATTAGGAATGCCCATGAACTTTAAATTTTCGCCTTCTGTAAACGTGTCGCCAATCTGAATGCCGCCATGGTTGTAAATACCAATGATATCGCCAGCAAAGGCTTCTTCAACCTGCTCACGGCTTGAGGCTAAAAAAGTCAAGGCCTGGTTCACGACAAAGGGCTTTTGAACACGGACTTGCCACAGCTTCGCGCCCTTTTGATAGGTCCCGGAACAGATGCGCAAAAAAGCAATCCGATCGCGATGATTGGGGTCCATATTGGCCTGAATTTTAAAAACAAATCCTGAAAATTTGGGCTCCAGCGGATTCACGAGACGCGTTTCAGTTTGGCGAGCTTGAGGAGCGGGCGCATAGTCTGTAAACCCCTGGAGCAGCAAGTCGATTCCGAAATTGCTGAGGGCTGTCCCAAAGTAAACCGGTGTCAATTCGCCTTGCAGATAAGCATCGAGATCAAAGGCGTGGCTCGCGCCCCGTACCAGCTCAATTTCAATGCGTAATTCTTCTGCAAAATCACCGAGGGCTTGATCAAGCTCGGGGTTGTTCAAACCCTGAATCGTTTTGAAGGGATGGATGTGCTCCCCATGTCCGCCTTCATATAAATGAATCGTGTCGGTCAGGAGATGATACACGCCCTTAAAATACTTCCCCATGCCAATCGGCCAGGTCATCGGCGCGCATTTGATTTTGAGAACCGATTCAATTTCATCCAGCACTTCCATGGGATGTTTCGTATCGCGATCCATTTTGTTGATAAAGGTAAAAATGGGCGTATCCCGTAGGCGACAGACTTCCATGAGTTTAATCGTGCGATCTTCTACGCCTTTTGCGGCATCAATCACCATGAGGCAAGAATCGACAGCCGTTAACGTGCGATAGGTATCTTCCGAAAAATCGGCGTGTCCCGGCGTGTCGAGCAGGTTTACGATGCAATCGTTATAAGGGAATTGCATGACAGAAGTCGTGACGGAAATCCCCCGTTGTTTTTCAAGTTCCATCCAATCGGACGTTGCATGGCGGGAGGCCTTTTTGCCTTTGACTTCTCCCGCCAAATTGATCGCCCCACCATGCAATAATAATTTTTCGGTGAGTGTGGTTTTTCCGGCATCGGGATGCGAGATAATGGCAAAGGTCCGGCGCGACGCAATATCAGTTGACACGACTTACAATCCTTGAGTCTTTTCAAAAGGCGTCAGTATAGAGCGATTGGGTCAATGATGCAAAAAGACAAAAAATGTGCCAAAGAGCGCGAAGTAAAGGCTCTCTGCCTTTTCTAGTTGCTCTAGAAACCGCGCAGAATAAGGGATATGATGCACCTCAAATCATCTAAAAGTCTCACATTTTATGAAAGAATTAACCATTCCCCTAGGAATTCCAGACCTAGAAATTGTTTCAC
>JBMDXV010000193.1:0-4043 GCA_048594525.1 Gammaproteobacteria bacterium
GTGGTTTGACAATCGCTTTGTTAAATCTTCTGTATTCATCCTGCCTTCATGTTAGTTGAGTAGCTTGCTTATAGACCAATTCTCCTCTATATGCTACATCTGCATGCTTTGCGACCTGACCGCACTTTTATTCACACCCGCTACATTCAGCGCAGGCAAGCCGCCTGTATTGGTAACCGTGATCGCTGTACTGCCTGCTTGATTTAAAGAATATTGCCCCGTATCGAGACTGATCGTGGTCGTGGATTGTTTACTCAAACAACCCGCCAGTAATCCCGAGAACAAGGCCATACACCAGAAAATACAAAATGAGCGTCTGATTTTGTTGATGTTCATGCTCCTCAAATTCGTCCGATGAGCCCAACCTCAATGCAAACAGTTGCGAATCAGCCGGGGTCCTTGATAAACCAGTCCTGTATAAATTTGAATTAACTCCGCACCTGCGGCAAATTTAGCCTCGGCCTCCTCCCGACGGGTGATGCCTCCCACGCCGATCAAAGGAATTTTGCCTTTGAGCTCCCGATAAAATTGCTGCAAAATTGCCGTACTTTTTTGGAACACAGGCCGACCACTCAAACCGCCGCTTTCTTGTGCAGCAGGATACGCTTTTACGCTTTCCCGCTCAAGGGTGGTATTCGTCGCAATCACGCCTTCTATCTCATATCGCAAAAATGCGGCCGCGAGATGAGTGATCTCTTCCTCAGTCAAATCCGGCGCAACCTTGACGAGAAGCGGAACCTGTTTTTGATATTGAACTTTTAACTTCGCCTGCTCTGTTTTGAGCCCCTCCAGAAGCTGCTCTAAAAAAGTACCCTGCTGTAATTGACGCAAGCCCGCCGTGTTGGGCGAGGAAATATTAACGGTAATATAACTCGCATGCGCATACGCTTTTTTGAGGCATATCACATAATCATCAAGCGCATTTTCAATCGGCGTCGTTGCATTTTTGCCGATGTTGATCCCGAGGATTCCTTCATATTTTGATTTTGCCACTCGCTCAATCAGGTAATCGATGCCCCGATTATTAAAGCCCATCCGGTTGATGAGGGCATCCTGCTCCGGTATTCGAAATAAACGCGGCTTGGGATTCCCGCTCTGGGGCCGAGGGGTGACTGTCCCGACTTCAATAAAGCCAAAGCCAAGCGCTGCGAGCGCATCGATGTAATCTCCATTCTTATCAAGCCCTGCGGCAAGTCCCACGGGATTTTTAAATGTCAGCCCAAAGACCGTTTTGGGCTGAGCCGCGTGAGATAAACAGGGACTCAAACGCAGACGATGCAAAGCCTTCAGGCCCACCAAAGTGAAATGATGGGCGGTTTCGGCAGGCAGACAAAATAAAAGCGGCCGAACAACAGAATACATACTAGGCAGAAGGGCCGATCATATTTTCAGGCCGCACCCACTCGTCAAATTGTGCTTCCGTGAGAAAGCCCAATTCCAAAGCCGATTGCTTTAACGTTAAGCCTTTGTGATACGCATTCTTCGCAATTTTTGAAGCTTTATCATAGCCGATATGGGTGTTCAAAGCTGTAACAAGCATCAGTGTATTTTCGCGATAAAATTTCAGGCGTTCGAGATTGGGTTCGATGCCTGCTGCACAAAATTCATTAAAATTGTGGCAGCAATCCGCAAGAAGGCGCACGCTTTGCATAAAGTTAAAGATAATCACAGGCTTATAGACATTGAGTTCAAAATTCCCTTGGCTTCCCGCGAAGGCGATGGTGGTATCATTTCCCATCACCTGGACGGCGACAATCGTCATGGCTTCGCATTGGGTGGGATTGACTTTACCCGGCATCATGGAAGAACCGGGCTCATTTTCAGGAATGTGGATTTCAGCAAACCCGCAGCGTGGGCCGGAAGCCATCCAGCGAATATCGTTTGCGATTTTCATCAAAGAGCCCGCGAGCGTGCGGAGCGCACCGTGCGCAAAGACGAGCGCATCATGGGTCGCCAAAGCTTCGAATTTATTGGGCGCGGTCACAAAAGGAAGTTTCGTTAATTCTGCCACTTTGGCAGCAACTTTGACTGCGAATTCAGGATGGGTATTCAAGCCCGTGCCGACGGCCGTTCCCCCTGCCGCATGCTTAAAAATATGCGTGAGGACAAGATGAATGCGCTAAATCGCGTTATCGAGTTGCATCAAATATCCCGACATCTCCTGCCCCATGGTTATGGGCGTCGCATCCATCAAATGCGTCCGGCCTGATTTGATGAGGTCTTTGTATTCTGCTGATTTTTTAGCAAATGTTTCCCGGAGCACTTTTAATGCAGGTAAGAGACGCGTATTCAGTGCAATGGCCGCTGCAATATGCATCGCCGTCGGAAAGGTATCATTCGAACTTTGGGACTTATTGACATCATCATTCGGATGAATCGGCGTTTTACTGCCGAGCACACCGCCCGCAAGCTCAATGGCCCGATTCGAAATCACTTCATTCACATTCATGTTCGATTGCGTACCGGAGCCGGTTTGCCAAATATAAAGCGGAAAGTGTGCATCGAGTTTGCCCGCAATCACTTCATCCGCCGCTTTCACAATGAGGTCACATTTCGCTTGTGGCAAGAGGCCAAGCGCACAATTCACGAGCGCTGCTGATTTTTTGAGATACCCGAAGGCATGAATCACTTCTAGCGGAATATGCTCTTCGCCAATTGTAAAATGGACGAGAGAGCGCGCTGTCTGGGCACCATAATATTTATCATTGGGAACTTGAATATCACCCATGCTGTCAGATTCAGTACGAAAGCTCATTGTTGATCTCCTATGATGTTGGCATAGCGATCATACCGAATCTTAAGAAGCTTGTCAGGCGCGCATACCTCACGGACAGACTTAAATTTTAAGGAAGCTCCACCGCAAAGATTCGGCAAGGACTTCTTCTACATTGTGGCAGGCGCTCCAGGCTTTCATATCCGTCACTTCTAAGTCTTTATAGCCACAAGGATGAATAAAACCAAAGGGTCGCAAATCCATATTGACGTTTAAAGCAAGACCATGATACGTGCGGCCGTTTTTAACGCGCAGGCCAATGGCGGCAATTTTTTTATTGTCTACGTAAACGCCCGGCATATGGGGGCGGAGGTGACCTTCGATCCCGAAGTGCACAAGCGTCTGAATCACAGTTTCTTCAATGCGGGCGACGAGAGCCGCAACGCCTTGTCCTTTGCGCTTGAGGTCTAAGAGGAAGTAGGCCAGAAATTGCCCCGGGCCATGATACGTCGCTTGCCCTCCGCGATCGCAGGCCACGACGGGAATACCATGCGAATCTAGAATATGTGAGGGATCGCCGTGCCAACCTAGGGTAAATACAGGATCGTGTTCACAGAGCCAGATTTCATCAGGCGTGTCCGTCTTGCGGCTCTCTGTAAAGGCTTGCATGGCCTCATATACAGCTGGATAAGGACAAAGACCTAAGTGCTTTAATGGCATGCTTCAACGGCAAGAAGCCGATCTCCTTCACTCATTTCGTATAAGTGATTCCACCACTCGGGGAGGGCAGACTTGACTTCTCCCACTGCACTCCTTAAAAGCAAAAAATCATAGGCAGCCCGATAACGGGATCGGTCCAGAATATTTAAAATTTTTGAGGGATGACGACGCTCTAGCTCCCGCTGCAATCCCCACACCTGCTCGATAAATTCAGGCAAGTACCTTGGCATGTTCGTGACTTTCGTTTGCGCTTTTAAGACTTCGCGCACTGCGGTGGCATAGGCTTCGCGCGGTTTCAGTGTTTTACGTAACGCGGCTTGACGTTCCATTAAAACAGGCCACAACATCACCGACAATAAAAAAGCAGGATTAATCGTTTGAGCCGCTTTGAAACGTGCATCAGTATTGAGGAGCGCGCACTCAATCATCTTCATCGCTTTTTCATTATGAAAATGACGCGGTAATTCCGGAAAGAAGTACATTAAAATATTCCACTCGCGAAGGCTGGCAAAATTTTTAACCGCGTCGCCATGCAGGAAGAGTTTCTGATACTCATCAAACAGCCGCCCTCCCGACGTTTCCCCGAGAAGAGGAATCAATTTGGGCATGA
>JBMDXV010000194.1:0-4037 GCA_048594525.1 Gammaproteobacteria bacterium
AAAAGCTTGTTTTTCAAGAAAGGCTCTTGAATCAGGGTCAAGCTCAGGAAAGCATTGGCTGATGTTGGTGTGAATGGTCCTTTTTAATTGTAGGGGAAAGAGGCGAAGTACCCTGCTCGCAAAGCAGGCCAGGCGATAAATATTCGTTAATGACAAACGGCCTATTTTTTTTAAAAAGAAGACGAGCATACATTCATGCCATTTTAATCTCATAAACCACATCCATAAGGCGAGCCGCAGCCCATATCAAATAAAAAGTGAGCGGGCCGGGGTTTTAAATAGGGCTGTGCATCTTGCAGGGTTTTTTTATTGTTATAGAAAGCGGGTAAAAAAGGCTCTGCCATTTCAAGTTCAAGTGCGCTTAAGCGCTGCACCAGAGCGGGCGTTAATCGTTGTAAATCAGCAGCGTCGCTGTTGACACAAGGATCGCACTCCAGGCTCCGGTGCGTAATCCAATCAAAGGGTGTGACTTCAATGAGTGCTCGAAGGGCCGCTTCATCTGTTAAATACAGGGGATGCCAAATTCGCCGATCGTCAAAAGCTTCTTCAGGTTCATCTACAAACTGTGGGAGATCTTTAAATTTTGGTGATTGATCTCGCCTGCGCGCAAGGAGAACAGTCGCCTTTTTTAAAGGGTCAATGTCTGCAAGCCAGGCGCGGAGCGTGTCTCCTTTTAAATAAATCGCACACCACTGAAACTTGGTTGTGGGAAATTCAGCTTGGGCACGTACAAGTTCAGGAAAGTTCAGCCTCGCAGTTAGGCGTACCCACTTAAAGCCTAAGCGACGAACCCAGGCTTCAGCAGCCTGAACCCGCTTGTCCCACTGAGGATTAGACCAGCCTGTATCAACAGAAACCACCTGTACACCTACAAGCTTTTGTTGATAAGCATACTCAATCAAGCCGAGAGAATCATTTCCAAAATTAGCGACAAGAATATTCATTTAGCCCAAAAGTGAACGAAGCATCCAGGCTGTTTTTTCGTGAACATCCATGCGATCTGAGAGGAGGCTCACGCTGACTTCATCTCCCGCTTTTCCGGCAATAGAGGCTACTTCGCGGGCAGTGCGGATGGCCACTTCATGGCCCTCTACTAATTGGCCCACCATTTTGTCCCAAGCGGGGTGGGTTGAGTCTTCTTTGATGGAAGTGAGCTTTGAAAATTCAGTATACGTTCCCGGCGCGAAAACGCCTAAAGCGCGGATGCGTTCCGCCAAAAGATCGACCGCATTCCAAAGCTCTGTATATTGCGTTTCAAAAGCCAGGTGCAAACTATTAAAATGAGGGCCCGTTACATTCCAATGAAAATTATGGGTTTTGAGATAAAGGGTGTAAGTATCGGCCAGCAGACGAGACAGTCCCCCTGCAATCTCTTGCCGTTGTGTGTCGCTTAATCCAATGTTAATCATCATCCTTGCCTCGCTTAAAAAAATGATTTTGAGTCATTTAGTTTACGCGACCGAAAAGCTTTAATCAAAGCCGATCACGCTAATCATCCGTTGATTTGAACCTTTATCACGACGATAAGAGTTGCAGCGTAAATTTTCAAACGAGCATATCCCGCTATGGCTGATTGCTTGCACGCCGAGCGCTCTAAGAATGTGCTCTGCTATTTTAGGAAGATTGGCTAAATAAGTTGATTGTCCGTTTGGGATAAAAGCAGGGGCAAGTTGAGGGTCCTTGATTAAAAAGGCTTGGCGCACTTCAGCGCCGACTTCATAACATTGGCCGCATATTCCAGGACCCAACCAGACGAGGCAGTGTTTTGCCGGACTATGAAGTTTTAAAAAAGTAGATTCAATGACACCAGCGGCCAGTCCTCGCCAGCCCGCATGAATGGCTGCGATTTCATTTCCTTCAAGATTGGTTACCAGGAGAGGCAGGCAATCTGCCGTACGGATGGCACAAAAAACATCAGGCTCACGGGTAAACGCCGCATCGGCTTCAGGTGGGTAGTCTTGCGAATAAGGTAAAAGAATCGCCTCGCAATCATGGATTTGCTTGAGGGGAAAAGGAATATCAAAAGGTGGATCTTCCGTTAAGGAAGTAAAAGCTTTAACGTTGGAAGGGGCATTCCAATTTGGAATAATCATGCTTGATCTTTATTTAGTCAAAATGTTATAATACTTTTATTTAAACATAATCATAGGAGTTTGACGAGATGCGTTTTGCTATCATCATAGGAGGCATTCTGATTTTGTTGTCGGGCTGCTCGCGGCATTCGGAGACCATCGACGCAAATAGTCAGGATGTTCGGATGCAAGTCTGCTTCACCCCGGATCAAGATTGCACCACCATGATTGTAGATGCAATCAATGCGGCACAGAAGAATATTGATGTTCAAGGGTATACATTCACGTCTTACCCTATTGCAAAAGCATTAGTCAACGCAAAGGCCCGCGGTGTGGCGGTGGAAGTGATTTTGGATAAAACACAATTCGATGGTCAGCACTTTTCTGAATCGCAATATTTATATCGGCATGGTATTCATTTATATGAAGATAATAAAGTTGCCATCGCACATAACAAAGTTATGGTGTTTGACAATAATACAGTTGAAACCGGTTCATTTAATTTTACGAAGGCCGCACAGGCCCAAAATGCAGAGAATGTGCTGATTATTCAAAACGAAGGGCTTGCAGAGGCTTATTATAAAAATTGGGAAGTACGAAAATCGCAGTCCATTCCTTATAAACGTTAGCTTTCAAAATTAATTATAAAAGTCTTTATTTTTAGATTAAAATAGCGTATAATTACAGTCTTAATAAATATAAAGGAGAATAAACATGACGTGTTATATGTATGTTCACATGGAAAGTGATCAGCTTAAGCAAGAAAAAGCTATGCTAAATCAATATATTAATCAGAGCCAGTTAAAGGCGGATGTGCTAGTTGAAGATCAGGCTCCGGCTAAAATGCATTGGACTGAACGCGAGATCAACGGAGTGATTAAAAAAATGCGGAAAGGTGATGCATTGGTGGTATATGAGCCGAATCATCTTGCCTGTTCTACCTCACAAATACTGGAAATCTTGACGATTTCTGCGACACGCGGAGTATCAATCCATTTTGTAAAATATGATGTCGCAATTAAAAATGACAATAATGAAATTAATACGCAGTACCTTTTAAATATCATCAGTAAAATTGAAAGTGATTTTGTTTCCAAACGGACCACACAGGCTTTAGCACGACGGAAAGCAGCAGGATTGCCGTTGGGCCGCCCAAAAGGTCGGCAGAATAAATCTTTAAAGCTGGATCGATTTAAAGAAGAAATTGAAAAGTATTTAAATTTAGGCATTAGCAAAGCCTCCATTGCGAAATTAGTTGATTGTCATCCTCAGACGCTTTATGATTGGTTAGATCGAAAAGAGAATCGTAAAGTTCACTAAGCGAGGCGTAAATAATGGCGAATTCAAATCATAAAAAAGAAGAGGCTTCCAATTTTCTAAATGAAGAAGGGGGCTTTGATTTCGCCAAACTATTAGAGACCAATTCGAATCTTCTGTCTTCATTTGTACATCAGCGTGAAGATGAAGGAGGAAAGGCGGGTGGAACGCAAGAAGTTTCTATGCCTTTTGCAGAAGGAATGGCTGCCTTGCGGGATGCGCTCGGTTTGTCTATGTCTTATGCGCCTTTGAATAGCGCTGCGCAAGTGCAGGAAATGTCCTTATCGGCTCAAGCCAACCTAGGACTTGAAGCTTCGCAAGGCCTTAATATGGAAATGGGTGCAGGAAACGCATCTAATCCCTTTGGTAGCGAGGGGGAAGCCCCTGAAAAAAAAGATACAGCATCCTACCTTAAAAAAATGCAGGGCCGATAAATCTTGCGGATGCATCGTCACAAAGGTAATTAAATTATTTAAAATTAATTGCTGCAAATGATAATTTTTTTTAAACTAGGAGTCTGTCGAACATGGATTTTGGAGTTTTCCAAAAATAGGACTCTGGATTTTTTCAGGAGTAATCGAAATATTTTTGGACGAAGGATGATGCTTAAAACAGCCGCAAATACTCCTTTTTACAAAAAAACACACC
>JBMDXV010000195.1:0-4345 GCA_048594525.1 Gammaproteobacteria bacterium
TGTGTTTTTTTGTAAAAAGGAGTATTTGCGGCTGTTTTAAGCATCATCCTTCGTCCAAAAATATTTCGATTACTCCTGAAAAAATCCAGAGTCCTATTTTTGGAAAACTCCAAAATCCATGTTCGACAGACTCCTAGCTGACTGATCAGCTTTCCCACTCCGCTTAAGATGATTCTTTCAATATCTCGTTCATTAATAGCAGAAAAAAAATCAAACTGTCCATAAGAAAGCTGAGATCGATGAATCGCATTTAAAGCCAAACTGCTTTTGCCATAACGCCGAGGTGCAATAATAAGCGTGGGGCGCGATAAGCTCAGATTATCGACCACTTTTGCCAACTCGGCTTTGCGGTTACAAAATGCTGCGTGTTGTGCAATACCCAAAGGAAAATAATCCATGTTCACTCCGTCATAAACTATGCGTCATATTTTATGACGCATAGTTTATAACTAATTAGCGTAAAAAGCATTACCCCTGAACAACCGCGCTGCTAATGCCCTAAGCTTTGCAAAAACTTGGCATCTGCGCCCCAATTGTCTTTGACCTTCACCCACAGGCGCAGCATGACTTTGGCGTCTATCAACTTTTCGATATCCTGGCGGGCTTCACTGCCAATTTCCTTGAGTTTTGCACCCTTCTCGCCAATCACAATGGCTTTTTGTGAGTTCCGCTCAACATAAATGACGGCTGAAATTTCAGTCAGCTTGGGAGACTCCTTAAACACTTCAATTTCTACGGCGGTTTGATAAGGGAGTTCGTCCCCTAAAAAACGCATCAGCTTTTCACGGATGATTTCTGCCACCAGAAATTTCTGTGATTTATCGGTCACTTCATCTTCTTCAAAAATGAAGTCTTGCTCGTCCAAACGCTTTTCGATATCTGTTAAAAGCACGTCTAAATTTTGATCGTGCACCACTGAGATCGGGATAATATCAACAAAACGATTTTTGCTTTGGAGACTTTCTATTAAAGGCAGTATCATCCCTTTGTCTTTGAGTGTATCGACTTTGTTAATCGCGAGCACGATCGGGGATTCGACGGTGCTGAGGCGCTCCAAAATCCAGTCTTCCTCTGCAGTCCACTTGGGCTCAATCAACCATAAAATCACATCTACATCTTTCAAGCTACTAAAGGCCGCGCGGTTCATATACCGATTCATTAAGGTAGTTTGTTGTTGATGCATACCCGGCGTATCGACAAAGATGAACTGCGTGTCTTTTTCAGTCAGCACGCCTAAAATTTGGTTGCGCGTGGTCTGCGGTTTACGCGAGGTAATGCTAATTTTTTGCCCGATCAGGCGATTGAGTAAAGTGGATTTTCCGACATTCGGTCGGCCGATGATGGCGATGTATCCGCATTTCATATTTTAAGATCCTCACGGTGAGCCCGTATTAATTCTTGTAAAAGGGTCGCCAAGCGCCCGCCTGCTTCATGTGCCACGGCGATCACTTCCCCGTGGTTGACTAAAGTTTCAGAGAGGCCTGAGCCAAAATTGGTGACCAAAGTAAAACCCAAAACCTTTAAACCGCAGTGCACCGCCGCAATCACGTCATTCACAACGGACATGCCCACGACATCCCCGCCCAAGGCAGCAAGCATTTTGATCTCGGCTTTGGTCTCATAGGAAGGGCCCATGACGCCCGCATAAACGCCTTCTGTTATTTTAATCTCAAGTTTCGTTGCCGTCAGTTGCGCGAGTCTTCGGAGTTCCGGATCATAGGCATTTTCAAGACCCGGAAAACGCGGGCCATAGTCCGGATTATTAGGCCCTGTGAGCACATTCACGCCGGAAAAATTTAAGTGATCCTTCAATAAAACAAGCGATCCCGGCCCCAAATCTGTTCGCAATGAACCCGTGGCGCCAGTGACCACGAGTGACTCACACCCCAGCAAACGCAGCAGGCGAATGGGTGCCAAAAGCTGCTCGCGGGTCGCCCCTTCATACAAGTGAACGCGACCATTCATCGCAACAATGGGTAAATTTTCTAAGATCCCAAAAACAAATTCCCCTTTATGGCCCGGCACCGTACTCATAAAAAAGCCGGGACAGTCCGCATAAGAAATACGTGCAATGACGCGCATATTATCAATGAGGTTGTTGAGACCCGAGCCTAAAATTAAACCCATATGCGGTTTAAAATCGCCGATCTTACTTTTAATCTCGGGCAGCACGCTCTGGGCTAAATCTCCTTTTAAATGCATATTACTTTCCTATTTTTCGTCATTCCTGCGTAGGCAGGAATCCAGCCGCCAGGTGAGACAAGTTGGAGTCGGCAGGCTGGATCCCAGTCCCCGCCTGCGCGGGGAGAGACCCTTTGATCGCTGGGATGACAGGGGTTAGATACTTTACAATCAATTACGCAAGCTGAGTTCATAACTTAAACAAGCGCTGTAAAATATCCGACACACCAAGCCCGGCGGGGAAATCTGAAATCAGCCCTTCCTTTTGCCTGACACAGGCTTTCACTTTTTCATTGCCATTGCTCATCGTATGCGGAATCACCCGTGGGTCGCGCATTAAAGTCAAATCATTATCTCCATCTCCAAAATAATGCACAACCGCCGGACTGGGAATATGCGTGAGCACCTTCACCTTGTCAATGCCGCGTGGGACGACATCAACCCCGCCCCAGCCGTCGGGATAAACAAATACGTCGAGGGCCAATTCATGTTCCTCGATAAAAGCCCGCAGCACGCGGCCTGCTTCTTCTGCACGGGTATGAAATTTTTTGGACCAGATGGAACGCTTAGGCTCCTCGTCATAAGGCGGGAGATGTTGAATGTGCGGTAACGAGGCCCTAAAAAACTGCAAATCCACATGATCGCAGCCCTCGACCCATTCCTGCGCTTGCCCTCTCATGACAATATGCCCGCCATTTTCGGCACAGATCAGCCAAGGCTCAAACCCGATCGGCAAAAAAATTTCAGTGAGCTGCAAATGCGACTTACCGGAGGCCACAAACAGCGTCGCGCCTCGCTCCTCAAGCAACGCCAACTGTTCGACCAGTCGGGCGGGAATCGGGATGTCGGGTGTGGCCAACGTCCCATCCCGATCAAATCCGACATACACATTACTCAGCATGATAGCCTCACTGCATAGCCACTAAAATTACGGATATTCAACACGCCTGTTGAAAGCATAAGGTATTGGCCTTTTACCCCTTCTAGCACGCCTTCTATCACTGGCGTTTTATCAAAGCTCAAGCTGATGAGTTTGTCAGGGTATTTTTGAATAGGATACTGCAAGCTAATATGAGGATGAGCGGCGGGCTGCAGCTTGATCTCATGGCGATGCACGAGCGTATCCACCTCTTGCAATAATGTCTCTCGAAGCTTTTCTTTTTCAAGCGATAAATCCAGGAGCTCAGGCGCGCCCTGCAACATTTTCCGCCAGTTGGTTTTATCATTGAGATGCTTTGCGATGGAGACTTCAATCAAACCCGAATGATAACGGCTCTCCACTTCAAATAAGGGCAAAGCCTGGACTGCGCCTTGATCGATAAACCGCTTCGGGATATTTTGAAGCCGCGTGATCCCGACTTTTAAGCCGGACGTATTCGCAAGGTAAACCACATGCTTCTGCATGCAGTGTGCTTGTCCCCACTCGGGTTCGCGGCAGGTTCCCAAGTGATAATGGCATCGCTCCGGCTTCACGATACATAAATCGCAAGCTGCCTTCGTTTTTACGCAAGGAAAGCAATACCCTTGCTGAAATGTTTTTTTAATCGCACGCCCACACCCCACGCATTGCATCTCACCCAAAAACTCAAAGCGGAGAGGCTTTCCCAATAAAGGATTAAGCGCTACAGGCTCATTTAAATTAAGGGTATACCGCACGGTTTCCCCATCCAAATCCGCCTGCATTTTGGATAAGTGTCCTAACATGGCGCGTGCTTCCAATATTCAAGCATGGCTCTCGCCGCCTGCCCCCGATGACTGAATTGATTTTTCTCAACCGTGGATAATTCCGCTGCAGTTTTCTTGAGCGTCGGAACATAAAAAACCGGGTTATAGCCGAATCCGTTTTGACCACGAGGCGCAGTTAAAATTTCCCCCCACCACTGCCCTTGAAAAACAAGCGGCATAGGATCATCCGCATGCTGAACCAGCACCAAGGTACAGCATAAATAAGCCTGGCGCGCCGAACCCGTTAATCCTTCCATTAAACGCAAAAGCTTGAGATTGTTTTTCGCATCATCATGGTCCCCTGCAAAACGCGCTGAATGCACCCCCGGCTGACCTTGCAAAGCGGGAACACAAAGCCCCGAATCATCCGCAACAGCAGGATGCTTAGACAACCTCGCCGCATGCCGTGCTTTCAACAAAGCATTTTCAAGAAAAGTGG
>JBMDXV010000196.1:0-1705 GCA_048594525.1 Gammaproteobacteria bacterium
TTTCACAACTACTTCTCCTCTTAATTTAGAGGTAACAATTAACAATTATAACAACGACGTTACATTATTAATAGTTGCGTTAAGTAGTTGGATGCACCCATGTCCCTCGGCGGTATTTGTAAAAGTTTTCTGCATATTTGGCCATGATGTCTCCTTCCAGATTAACCATTTGGCCCACCTGATACTGCCCTGCCAGGCTGACTTGTAAAGTGTGGGGAATGAGGGTTAGCGTGAAATAATCGTCTGTCACCTCAATCACAGTGAGACTCATGCCATCCACCGTTATAAAGCCTTTATTGACAAGATAAGGCCTCAGGGAATGAGGATAGCTGATTTTAAGCATCTTGGCATCGCCTTCTGTTGCAATATCGATGACGGTTCCGATGCCATCAACGTGACCCTGAACAAGATGCCCTCCCAGTGCTTTTTGCAAAGTTAAAGCAGGTTCCAGATTCACTTCGCCCTCTTCTTTTAATGAAACTAAGTTAGTACAACGCAGGGTTTCTGCAACCGCCTCAACCCAAAATCCCCCTGCCTCAAATGCTGTAATCGTTAAACAGGCGCCATTAACGGCAATGCTATCGCCAATCTGGGCGCCGATTATCACTTTTTGAGCCTGAATGAAAAAACGTTTGCCCAGAAGCATTTCAACGATTTTTTTGATCTTTCCGAGTTCTTCTATAATTCCGGTAAACATGCCTAATCCAATACTGATAAAATGCGAATTTCTTCGTCCAAAAAGGTATACACGACCGTAAAGTCACCCACCTTATGCTGCCAGAGTTCAACCTGACCGACCTTTAGCACTTCACCGCGACTCGGGTCTTGGCTGAGCTTTTGGTAAATATCACGCAAAATCCGCTCGCCCTTGGCCTGGCCGATCTTGTGCATGTCCTCAATGACACTGGTTTTAAACGTAACCGAATAGCCCATTTTTCAATCCCAACCCAAACGTTCTGTAAAGGTTTCGCCTTCAATAAAAGGGTCATTTTGATTGTTGAGGCGCTCTAATGCAAGCGCGTACCCGGCATAGTTTTCAAGGTAAAAGTTCAGGGCCTCTTGGACGAGATCATTTAATTTGAGCCCCCGCTTTTCAGCCACATTAGCAAGACGATCATAAATGTCGTCTTTTACGCGTGCAGACAGGACTTTACTCATCGTTTTTCACATTTGTTTACAGTGTTTACACTCTAGCGAAACAAGGCGATCCGGTCAAGGCCCGCGCGCTCTGAAAGCCCTATTCTGATAAATCAAAAAGATACTTGAAAAATTTGTTATCACCTCTTGACAAGCCCTCATTTTTTATATAAATTAATGTCACGTTTTGAATAAAACGTGTAAACAAATTCATCAACGCCCAAAAAGTAAAATAACAATAATAAAGGAGTTATAACATGAAAACACTGTTTACAAAGCAAAAAATGATAGACTTTTTTTATCGTGTATTGTGGGGAGAACATGCTGAGAGGAAACATGTAGAGAAAGCAGCATAGCTTGGTAGCCGCCGAGGATCGAGCAGCTCAGATTTAAGTTTCAACAGCGTTTAAAAAACTTCAAAACAGACCATAAAATTAAATCGCGTGCAAATATTGACCTTTTACTGTAAAGTAGATAAAATGATGAAACTGAGTAATGGCCTGTTAACTTTGGGTGTGAATAAAAGTGCGGTCAGGTCGCAAAGCATGCAGATGTAGCATATAGAGGA
>JBMDXV010000197.1:0-5150 GCA_048594525.1 Gammaproteobacteria bacterium
AGGCCGGGGTGTGTTTTTTTGTAAAAAGGAGTATTTGCGGCTGTTTTAAGCATCATCCTTCGTCCAAAAATATTTCGATTACTCCTGAAAAAATCCAGAGTCCTATTTTTGGAAAACTCCAAAATCCATGTTCGACAGACCTAGGTTGAAACATTTTGACATTGTAGCCGAATCCCTGTATTTTCTTGCTACTCAAAATCAGCCATAGTTTTATCATGTTTTCTCAACTCAGCGATCGACTGACCACGGCCTTAAAACACGTCCGAGGTCAGGGCCGAATTTCCGAAGATAATATTAAAAAAACCTTAAAAGAAGTCCGCCAAGCCTTGCTCGAAGCCGATGTCGCGCTAGATGTAGTGACTGATTTTTTAGGTCGGGTCAAACGGTGCGTGTTGGGACGTGAAGTGTCAAAAAGCCTGAACCCGGGTCAGGCGTTTGTGAAAGTGGTGAAGCGCGAGCTCACGGACGTGATGGGGGAAAATCAAGCTGAACTCAATTTGGCCACGCAGCCGCCTGCGGTCATTTTGCTGGCAGGGCTCCAGGGGTCGGGTAAAACCACGAGCGCTGCCAAACTCGCTAAATGGATTCGGGATCGCAAACAAAAAAAAGTACTGCTCGTGAGTACCGACGTCTATCGCCCTGCAGCCATTGAGCAGCTTGATATTCTCGGTAAAAGCCTGGAAGTGGATGTCTTTCCCTCCACCGCCAAGCAAAAACCACTCGACATTGCCAAAAGCGCCTTAAACGAAGCCAAGAAAAAATTTTATGATGTCCTGATTGTGGACACAGCGGGTCGTCTTCATGTGAATGAAGCGCTAATGGATGAAATTAAATCCCTGCATGCAGCATTGAATCCGATCGAAACCTTTTTTGTGGTGGACGCCATGACTGGCCAAGATGCGGCAAATACCGCCAAAGTTTTTCATGAAGCGCTGGCGCTAACAGGTGTGATTTTAACCAAGCTCGATGGCGACGCAAGGGGAGGAGCCGCACTGTCGATTCGCGCAATCACTGGGGCGCCGATTAAATTTATTGGGATCGGAGAAAAAACAGAGGCGCTAGATGCCTTCTATCCAGACCGAATGG
The DNA here is from genome assembly GCA_048594525.1 of Gammaproteobacteria bacterium. Taxonomy (GTDB): domain Bacteria; phylum Pseudomonadota; class Gammaproteobacteria; order Francisellales; family CACEW01; genus JAJZUD01. The sequence goes on from JBMDXV010000197.1 coordinate 1,087, forward strand.
CCTCTCGTATTTTGGGAATGGGCGACATGCTCGGGCTCATTGAAAACTTAGAGCAAAAGGTCGATCGCCAGAAAACAGAGGCCATGGCCAAAAAAGTGTTTCAGGGCAAAGGGTTTAGCTTTGATGATTTTGCAGAGCAGTTAAAGCAAATGCTGAATATGGGCGGCGTTTCTTCCCTGGTCGATAAAATTCCTGGCATGAGCAATCTATCTGAACAAATGAAAAGTAAGGTCGATGATAAAAACATCAAGCGCATGCTCGTGATCATCCAGTCGATGACGGTGAAAGAACGGCACTTTCCCGACTTTATCAAAAACTCGCATAAGCTCCGCATTGCCAAAGGCTCAGGCACACATATTCAGGACGTGAACAAACTCCTCAAGCAATTTGATCAAATGAGTAAAATGATGAAAAAAATGAAAGGCGGCGGCATGATGAAAATGATGCAGAGTATGCGGCACATGATGCCGGGTGGAGGCATGCCATTTCGTTAATCCCGCGCACCTTGCTAGCCATTGACACGTCGAGTGCACAAGGGCTGGTGGCGCTCAAAACGAATCAAGGGCAGATTCTCACCCGTAAAAATGAAAAGCAGCAAGAGCATAATCGATTCATTTTGCCTGCGGTTGATGGTCTCCTTGCAGAAGCTGGCATGCGCTTGCAAGATCTCGATTATCTGTCAGCAGGCCGGGGCCCGGGCAGTTTTGTCGGTACACGCCTTGCCGTTGCCGTCATCCAAGGACTCGCCTTTGGGGTTCAAAAACCCGTCGTCGGCACGAGCCATCTTGCTTTGATGGCCCTTGCAAGTGGCGCGGAAGTGATCACGCTAGATGCGAAAATGCAGGGCTATTATCAGGCTCATTTTAAAGCAGGCATGCCAGTGGGGCAAGAGCAATTTCATCGCTTTGCAGAGGGGAAGCCTCCCGTTTTTAACCCTCTCCTGCCGCTCCGAGGGGAAGACTTAATTGTGCTTGCCGAAAGAGAAGTGCGAACAGACCGAATTTTTAAAGACCCTAGCCTCTTGCAACCCGTTTACCTACATGATGAAGGGAACTGGAAAAAGCAGTGATCTCCCTCTTATTTTGAGAGAAAGGTTACCCTGGTAATTGGGTTTTTAATTGATAAAATTGAATAAAGCCTTGTGACCAATAATCCGGCGAAAGTGCACAGTTAAAGGAACAATTAATTAAATAGCCGATACTTAAATCAGGCAGCGCAGCAATAATCGGGAATAATGCATAGGCAATCAAAACCAAAGCGGACACAGCGGCAAAGAGCACATAAAACCGAAAGCGCGAAGATGTAAAAACAAAGGTATCTGGCCGAGCGGGCCCATACACTAGACCAAGGGCCAAGCCCGACACTAGCGCCAGCATGATTTGTCCCACTGGCATCAGCGCCAAGCCATCGATCTGCATCATCGTAAGCCCGCCAATCAAGGCACCCGTGATCCCGAGGCGCATCGCGTTTTCATCTTTTGTCGACGTCGGTTCACGCATCTTGCAGCAAAAATAAGCTAGGGCACCGATGACAAGAATCATCAGCAAGATCAAAGCTGGTAGACCCCATTCGGACGCGAGCATTAATATGACGCTATGCGGATGAGCCGCATATCCTTCTGTCGAATAGGCGTAGACTCCATAATGCAAGGGTCCAACGCCGAGTAGAGGATGCGCTCTAATGAGATGCAACGCAATCTGCCACAACAAGCCTCGATTGTTAAGAAACGTCCGCCCGGCAGGCACCCCCAATCCCCCATTGGGATCAAGCCCGGCGCTGAAATCAAAATTCCATTTATACAATGCATAATATAATACGATCCCTGCTATAAATGTCGCGACCATCAGGCCTAAAAAAGGCCAGGCTTTTTTACGAAACAAGCAGGGGAGAATCAAAATCAATAACACTGGCTCAACAAAATAAATCCGGGAGCCATCGAGAAATCCCCGGGCAAAGCAAAAAGACAGCAATAAAAAAATCAAGCCCTTTTTCCAAGAGCATGTTGATTTCAAGAAGAATAGACCGAGTAAAATCGGAATTAAAAAAACTTGACCATCATCGAAAAAACGTCGGTTAATGTACCCGGGACTCGCGAGGAAATTAGCGAGCATGCCTGATTGAATATTACCTGCACTCAAAAGCGCGGGATGGAGTTTTGCATAGGTCATCGCAAAGAGCGCAATGCCTGCGTTCACAGTAAACGTAAATAAAATAAAAAACTCAAACTGCTTCAGAAAGCGCTCAGGCTCCAGCGTATAAAAGCCTGCCAGGCTGAGCATAAAAATAAACAGGACAAAGAAGGTTGCAACCTGCATCAGTGCATAGGTGGGAAAAGCGGCATGCACAGCGGAAATGAGACCCAAAATGAAAAAGCCGAAGAGGAGTCCTTTTTTATACGTGCAAAAACGCTCCAGAATGCCAATGACCTGTTGCCGAAATTCTAAATCATACAGAAGGTGGAGGGTCGTCCAGCCGAGAATAACTAGCTCAAGGATTCTTTGTAAATCATAAGCATTATAGATGGAATTCAAGAGTAGCAATACATAAGGATTAAACAGCAAAAACAGAAAAATCCACTGGCAGGATAAGAAGAAAAGACGCGTCATTGACTATCAGAAGAAGGCTTGATTTTTTTACAATACCACAGACCTGCAATCAAACTCAAGATTCCAACCCCCTCGATCAATCCTAACAAAGCACCGAGCCCGCCTCCATGCAAAAATAAAAAGGTTGCCCAGGCGGGAGCAAAGCTCGCCACGGCGTAACAGCCCGTATAGCTCAATGCCACCGAAAAATAGCGGGTCTGCGGGGGAAACAACGCAGCCAGCATCACTGGATAATTGCCCGCTAAAATCACAATTATAAAGTAATAAATCACAGCAAATAAAATTAAATGCAGACTGTCGCCGGTTTTTAAGAGCGGGAAGAGCCCCGGCAACACGATCATCAAGAGGACAACGCCAATCACATAGATTTTGCCGTGACCATAGCGGTCTCCAAGCGCACCAAACACCGGAAGAAAAAAAGCCGTCACAATAAAGGCGATCATCATCGCAAGGAACACAACATGGCCTTCAAAATGATACACGCTCGTTAACAAGGCAGGCCAATACAAGCCGAGGGAAACAAGCACCGCACCCAAGGCCACCAATAAAAAGCCATGCAGGATGGGCCGCCATTCCAAGCGAACGCTGATTTTAGGCATGGCGATAAAGACAGGCGTTTCGGTGGCACGACGCCGTAAAACAAAGCCCAATCCGCCTAAAAAAACCGCAGCGAAAAAAGGCAAGCGCCAGCCGTAAGATAGCATTTGTTCAAAGGAAAGCCACTTCGTCAGAACCACATTAATCGAAGTCGCAAGTCCCGCACCTAGGCCCACTCCAAGAAACATCGTCCCACAGAGAAAGCCTTTGTTTTGATCTCTCGCATGTTCCGTAATAAAGGTGATAGCGCCCGGCAATTCCGCGCCTTGCGAGATGCCCTGCAAGATGCGAAACAAGACGAGGAGACCCAGGCTTACAACGCCCATCCCCGTCGGCAATACTGCAATCCCTAAAGACGCGAGACTCATGAGCAGAATGGAATAAGTAAACGTTTTCTTCCGCCCCAGTCGATCCCCATAATAACCAAAGAGAAGCCCTCCCCCTAAAGTCACAAATGAGCCCACCGCAAAGATGAGAAAAGTATTCATCATCCCCTGCAAAGTGGAATCTTTCGGAAAAAAAAGGAGGGTTAAATACTGCGCCTGAAACGCAAACGTGATAAAGGAAAAATATTCAAGCCCCGAGCCGATTGAGGCAATCAAAGCGTTAACGGATGGTTTCTTCATGGTACCTGTCTTAAAGATCAAGTCCGAGGAAGCTAAACAGTACCATAAATCATACACTGAAGCAAATGGCCTTGTAAAATAGGGTGTGAATAAAAGGGTTCTGTCGCAAAAGTTTATGATGGGCGAGCGGATGCCATTTTGGGGGCGAGACTATGCTGCAAGTTGATAGAACTGATCATAGATCGATAAGTTATCAGACTGCTTATGTTGTCCTTTTCTGAGCATGTGATGTAAT
>JBMDXV010000198.1:0-3608 GCA_048594525.1 Gammaproteobacteria bacterium
CACCGTGAAAGGGTGATGTCCTAGGCCTCTAGACGAAGGGGACAGGACGTACATTGTACCAAACTACTTCGCACCCGGCACCAACAGACGGCATCGGTGGTGGAGGTAAGCGGGATCGAACCGCTGACCTCTTGCATGCCATGCAAGCGCTCTACCAGCTGAGCTATAGCCCCTTGGAGCAATGCTGTTCACTCAAGAGAGGCGCATTTTACAGAGCGCGTTTTTCCTTGTCAAGACATTTTTAACGAATGGCGACGTACTGATAGATGCATATAAAGTGAGCGAGCGTGCCTCCTATCACAAACAGGTGCCAGACGGTATGTGCAAAGGGAATACTGTGCATCATGAAGAAGAGGACACCAATTGTATACAAGGCTCCCCCTAAGATTAACCAGAATAAGCCTCCTGCGGGAAGGGATTCGATAATCGGGACAATCGCAAGGACGCCGATCCAGCCCATCATGACATAGGTTATAGCCGAGAGCATTCGGAAGCGACTGATAAAAAAGAGTTTAAAAATAAAGCCTAAGGCCGTCAAAGCCCAAATAATCGCAAACAAGGTCCAGCCAGTATCTCCATGCAAAATAACGACGGTGAAGGGCGTATAGGTTCCCGCGATCATGACATAAATAACCATATGATCACAAATATGGAAAAAGTGTTTATATTTCGGGTTTTCGCTATAGTGATAAATACTGGAGGCGAGGAAAGTGATGGTTACACTGCCCGCATAAATACAGCAGGCGATGAAGCTGCGGGTAGAGCCGAGCTCATAAGCACGCACCAGCAAAAAAGAGAAGCCTACCAGGCACGCCAGAAAGGCGACGAAATGAGTGAGCGTATTAGCGAACTCTTCTTTCTGATGCCAGGTATGGTCAGGGGCCAATGAGGGAGCGTGTTGGAAAAAGCGCAAAGGATAAAATATTTTTGCTTGAAATTACGCAATATTGTAAACTTTCCTTCCTGTAAAGAATATGTCGTCATAAGGAATTGAAATGGCTTTAAAAATAGAAGAGGACTTCAGCATCTTAAAGCGAGGCGTTCAAGATGTAATCCCCGAAGCCGCTTTTACAGAAAAACTAAAACTAGGACGGCCTTTGAGAATCAAAGCAGGGTTTGATCCGACTGCACCTGATTTGCATCTTGGGCACACTGTCCTCATCAATAAGCTTCGGCAGTTTCAGGATCTCGGACATGAAGTCTTGTTCTTAATCGGTGATTTTACCGGGATGATCGGTGACCCCACTGGCAAAAATGTAACGCGTAAGCCCTTAACCCGAGAAGAAGTCATAGAAAACGCTAAAAGCTATGAGGCTCAGGTTTTTAAAATTCTAGACCCCGCAAAAACCAAAGTCTGCTTTAATTCAAGTTGGATGGATGCCCTCTCTGCCGTCGATTTAATTAAGCTTGCGAGCACGCATACTGTGGCGCGAATGCTGGAGCGAGATGATTTTTCAAAGCGTTTTAAAACAGAGCAACCCATTGCGATTCATGAATTTTTATATCCCTTGTTGCAGGGCTATGATTCGGTGGCGATGCGAGCAGATGTCGAACTCGGCGGCACAGATCAGCGCTTTAACCTGCTAATGGGCCGAGAGTTGCAAAGGCATTTTGGTGAGCCTGAGCAGGTCATCATGACCCTTCCTTTACTCGTTGGGCTTGATGGCGTACAGAAAATGTCTAAATCCCTTGGGAATTATATTGGTATTGCAGAACCGCCGAAGGAGATATTCGGCAAAATCATGTCGATATCGGATGAACTGATGTGGACTTATTTTGAGTTGGTCAGTCTCAGGCCCCTTGCTGACTTATCAAAACTGAAGCAAGCCATGGCCGAAGGGAGGAATCCGCGGGATATTAAAGTTGAACTTGCGAAAGAACTCATCACCCGCTTTCATTCAGAGCAAGCTGCGGATTTAGCGGAGGAAGATTTTAGGGCTCGTTTTTCACATAATCAAATCCCGGAGGATCTCATCGAGACAAAGCTTGATCTTTCTACTGGCTTGCCTATCGGAACTTTATTGAAACAGTTGGGCCTCGTCGCGACCAGCTCTGAGGGGCTACGGATGGTGGAGCAGGGCGGCGTGAGAATCAACGCAGAAAAAATCAGTGAGAAAGGATTCGTATTTACCTTAAAGGCCGGAGAAAGTGCGGTCATTCAGGTCGGTAAACGTAAGTTCGCAAAAGTAGTAGGGGAGGGTTCATGCTAGCCACGACCGCCTTAGAAGAAATGACCTATAAAGAAATTGAAGAAGAATATCTTGCTTATTCCGAGCGGGAATATGCGCAAGGGATGCTCGATCAAGGCGAATATCCGACTTATGAAGCCGCCTTGCGAGCGAGTCGAAGCGAAATCAGCAGTTACTATAAGTACACGATGTCGGGAGAATCTCATCATGCCTATCACATTTTAAACGCGCAAACCCGTGAAAGGGCAGGAATCCTCGCTTTTTCAGTTTTAATCCGAAAATCGTCTCCCGAGCCTTTTGTGTTTTTAGATTACATCAGTGTTTTTCCAATGTACAGACGAAGAGGACATGCGGCGTTTGCAATGCATTGGCTTGAGCGCTGGGTCATGGAGCAAGGCTTGAATCGCATTGATTTGAATGTCATGATGCATAAAAAAGGAGCGGTTAAGCTTTATCAAGGATTGGGATATGTGATTTATCAGGAGCGCGCCTTAGGCTTGTCGAAGGAACCCGGTCGCTATGATATGCGCAAATCTTTCTCGCATTAAAAGAGACTTGGGCGACTCGCCTGTTACGCTGATAGCCGTATCAAAAACAAGATCAATAGAGGAGATTAAAGCAGCATTTGATTGGGGTGTGCGAGATTTTGGCGAAAACTACCTGCAAGAAGCGATTCCTAAAATTAAAGCCTTGGCGCATCTTCCCATCACGTGGCATTATGTGGGAAGACTCCAATCAAACAAATTGAAAGACATTGCCCGTAATTTTGATGTGATTCACAGCCTTGATCGCTTAGATCATGCCCAAAAACTCAATGTACTTGCGAAAAACCTCTCGAAGGAATTAAAAGTTTTTATTCAAGTGAACCTTGATTCTGAAACACAGAAGGGCGGCGTTGATCCAAAAGAATTACGCTGCTTCAGTACAGAATTAAGTCGATTTCAATCCTTAAAATGTTTGGGGCTAATGTTAATCCCGAAGCCTGCGTCTTTAGAAGAAACATTTTTCAAATTCAAACGATTACAAAGTATCCGGAACTCAATTCCTGAGAATGCGTTTGGATTATCAATGGGGATGAGCTTTGATTATAAGATGGCCATAACAGCAGGAGCAACGCATATCCGTCTAGGCAGCGCCGTATTTGGTGCGCGACAATAATTTTTGATAATTTTTAACAAAGTGAAATAAATGGCTTGAATTTTTTTTATTTTATAAGTATAGTGGATTGGTTAAAAATAAGTAAGTCATTTCTGAGGAGGAAAAGTGAGCAAATTTATGAACTTCCTAAATTCCCAGAATTATGGGCCCCATGTTGATGAGAATTACACGTAAATAGTATTTTCTTTTAATAATCGAATACGATTTATCAAGTTTTGCACTTGACAGGGTGGTTTTTGCTCGGCATTATGGGAGTTACAA
>JBMDXV010000199.1:0-2382 GCA_048594525.1 Gammaproteobacteria bacterium
GGTGTGTTTTTTTGTAAAAAGGAGTATTTGCGGCTGTTTTAAGCATCATCCTTCGTCCAAAAATATTTCGATTACTCCTGAAAAAATCCAGAGTCCTATTTTTGGAAAACTCCAAAATCCATGTTCGACAGACTCCTAGAGGGGCTAATAGATGGGGCTGGTGGAGCGCTTACATTGTTAGTGATAGTGAGGCCCCCATACAAGTAGGATGACGGAATTATTTCTGAAGTCCCGCTTCAGATAACTTTTGAGGAGCATCTTGAATGACGCTCATTCTTACAGAGCTTCGGAGAAAAGGGCTGTTTTCTGAAAAACTGAGCGCTTTATTGGGAGCAAAGTAACTCAAGGCCGGGTCGAGTTTTTCGAGCTCGGCCATCGCGTAAATACCATAAATCGCGTCTGCTTCAAAATGGAAGAAATCAAATTGAACCTGTTCAGGAAAAAGGCCTCGGTATGTGGGGTATTCTTTGATCTTGGTTTTAAAAAGCTCTAGTAAATATTTAATGTTTCTTTCATCTTCCAGTGTATTGCGAAAGTTGTGATTGGGAGATAAAGACAAAAGCGTAGGGGATAGAAAGGAATAGTACACCGCGGGGCGATCGTGGATATAGGCTGGTGCTATTAAAGTAGGGATGTATTGTTTTAACCCGTAATGTTCAAGATAGGCTTTTTGAATGATACTGATGGGGGCATAAATTTCATCTTTTTGGGTGAGAGGCGTGAAACCCAAGGCGGCATTACTGGCAATACTGATAAGATGCTTGACGGTATCACTGGCGTAAGCAGTGGGCTTGAGATAAGATTGCGCTTGAGTAGTGGACAAAATTTGGTCTAAAATTTCTAGCCTGAGATGGTTGCGTAAAAATAAAGAGTCATCCCATTCCTGTTGTAAAAGAGCCTGGCGAAGCTCGGGCCAAGTGCCTGCTTTTAGCGTAGTCACCCAGGCTTTGCTGAATAGTAAAATATCACTTTGCCACAGGCAATTGATTTTTTTAGAAGAAGCAATCGCTTTGAAAATGAGGCCTTGGTCAAACAGGTTGTGGGTGCGATAGATTTCTTCTAGTTGCAATTGTCGTTGTAGGCGAACGTAGGCCGCAGAATCCATGACTTTGGGAGTTAAGAAAATTGTCCGTGCTCCTGCGGCTAGGCTCCACATTTTATAATATGCATTGGCGGACAAGGGATGCGTATCTAAAGTGGGCCATAAGCCTAAAATTTTACCAGGATAAAAAAATTGGAGAGGCAAAGTTTTATCATTCAATGCCAGGAAAAGCTCGGAGGTTTTATTGAGCATCATCAACATCGGAATGATGTCGTACGCTAAGTCCGCAATACAAGCAGACCCTGCTTGGAGGTGTTTCAAGGGAAGGGTTTGACCTTCAAACGGAACTTGAAATTCTCCCTCTTTGACAATGTTTTCGCCAAAAGGATAGCTTGCAAAATAGAGGGGGGGGTGGTCTTGCTTCGGAATTGCGTCAATTTGCGCCGCAATAACGGGGTTGGCTGCAAATACTTGGGCCCTGACCTCCTCCCACTCGATTTGTCTGATGTTTTGCAATCATCCCCCTTTTGATTAAGAGTGAGCAGAGGCCGCGGCTTGCTGTTGTAAAAGGCTTAGCACTTGAGGCGTGATGTCTGTTTTATCTGTGTTATATAAAGTGGCCTGGTTGGTTAAAACAAGGTCATACCCATTTTGTTTGGCGATTTGTGCAACCGTCGTTTTTACAACATTTCCAAAGCTGGAAATCAAAGCCTGTTCCTGTTGTGATGCAGATTGTTGCAGCGATTGAATATTTTGCTGCAAAGACTGGCTCTGTGCGGCTAATGCAGCTTGTTGCTGGGCTTTTGCTTTTTTACTTAAACTTTTATTAGCCTGTAAGGCGGTTTCTTGGTTTTGCAAGTTTTGTTGAGCCGTTTGAAGTTGGTTAACTTGCGGCGCAATTTGTTGCTTTAAACTGGCAAAAGCGGCCGAGCCCTGTGGAGCATTTTGAAAAACCTGAGTCAAATCAACCACTGCGACGGAACTTCCTGCAAAAACAGTCCCTGCGAGTAAACTGCCCAAAGCAAAACCTAAAATTTTCTTCTTCAACATTATTGATAACTCCCTTTCTTTTTGAGTGGAACAAAATTATGATATTTAACCATAGTTAAAGCCAAAAAAATAGAGGACACATGCCCATCTGGATCACCCCCTTTGATCTTGCGACCCTGGACGCACGAGGCAAAAATACCATGGTCGAACATCTCGGCATCACGTTTACAGAGTTTGGTGATGATTTTCTCAGAGCCACCATGCCGGTCGATCATCGCACGCTGCAACCCATTGGGATTATGCATGGCGGGGCGTCTTGTGTCTTAGCGGAAAGTGTAGGCTCCGTTGCC
>JBMDXV010000002.1:0-2229 GCA_048594525.1 Gammaproteobacteria bacterium
GCGAGCACAGCAAGCCATTGATAACTGGTATCAGGTCAAGCGAGATTTGTTTTTGGAGGTCATTAAAAATTTCATTTCTCAAAATGGATCTCAATTTCTAAGATCAAACCAACTCCCACCTGTCAATGCGTAAGTCCTATAGGAAGCATATCATGGTTCACTCGACGCTGTAGTGCGTATTATGTTAGCATTTCCTTTCAGACGAACAAAGAGTCTATGAATGAGTGAGCTGATCGAGCTCTATCCGGGGCCTCATAATGCCAAGCTATTGCAGGTGATTGCAGATAGTTTGCGGCTCGGGGCGATCATTGCTTATCCTACCGATTCGGGTTATGCCTTGGGCTGTGCGCTACGGCAAAAAGAGGCCTTGGCACGCATACGAGACATTCGCGCACTTGATGCCTCTCATAATTTCACTTTAATGTGCCGGGACTTATCTGAAATCTCCCGTTATGCGCAGGTCAGCAATACCGCCTTTCGGCTTTTAAAAAGATTAACGCCGGGCGGATACACTTTCATTTTGAATGCGACGCGCGCGGTACCGGAATTGATGGTGTCCTCGCGCGATACCATTGGGATTCGGATTCCGGATCATCCCATTCCCTTAATGATTGTAGAAGCATTGAAAGAAGCGTTTATTTCAAGTACGCTGATCATGCCTGAAGAAGACGTCCCCTTACTCAATGCAGAAGATGTGAGCGATCGGGTGGGCAGCCGGGTCGATATCATCATCGATACGGGATACGCAGGTTTCGAACCCACCTCAGTGGTTGATTTAAGTGGGCCAACCCCGATGATTATCAGGCGAGGCAGTGGAGATGTCAGTGAATTTGAATAAAGTACCCAATGAAAAGATTCAAAAAGTGTTAAGTAACCATGGACTGGCCTCTCGGCGAGAGATCGAAACCTGGATTCAAGCTGGGCGCGTTCGTGTGAACGGAGAACTCGCAAAGCTCGGGGATCGTATCACCGTAACGGATCGCATTCAGGTGGATGGATCAGTCATCGCATTGCAGGCTGAAAAACCAAAGCTTCCTAAAATTCTCCTTTATTATAAACCGGAAGGCGAAGTCTGTAGCCGTAAAGATCCCGATGGGCGCCGCACGGTTTTTGAAAATTTGCCGAGGCTGTCTCAGGGGCGTTGGATCATGGTGGGAAGGCTTGATATTAACACGTCGGGTTTATTGTTGTTTACCACCGACGGTGCGCTCGCTCATTTTTTGATGCATCCTTCCAATGAAATTGAACGCGAATACGCCGTGCGAGTATTGGGGGGCTTGACCGCTGAGCAAATTCAGGTCTTGAAAAAAGGGGTAATGCTGGAAGACGGCCTCGCGCGTTTTATCAGCATTAAAGAACAGGCAGGAGAAGGTGTAAACCGCTGGTATCATGTCGTGTTGCGAGAAGGGCGTAATCGTGAGATACGGAGAATGTTTGAATCACTTGGACTTCAAGTGAGTCGGTTGATTCGTGTGCGCTATGGCCCGATGATTCTTCCTTCTGATTTATCACGTGCTCGGCGCGTGGAACTCACAGAGGATGAGGTGAAAGAGTTTCTCGTGAGGCTGAAGTCTTAAAGCTTTCGTGGAGCTGTATATTCGGATCGACAAATATTTCATTAAAACTTCAGAAGCTGCTCTACTTGTAGAAAGTGAATAAAATTATTATAGCAGCATTAGTCCAAGCGTATTGATGCTTCCTGATTGTTATATAAACACTATGCTCGGCTGGATTAAATAAAGAGATTACACTAAAATTCTTATGTATAATTTTTTTTATTTTTAAGGCGTAAGAAAATGTATAAAATTTTTAAAATGAACAAAAAAACTCGAAGGAAATATAAATATTAAAAATAACAGATGAGCATAAATCAGTTAAAATCTTAAATAGTTATTTGAAATCACAGGGAAACAAGGTTAAAAATGAAAGTGAAGATGCTATAAAAATGGCAAAAGATTTTTTAAAGGACGCTTCAAACAATGAAGAATATTTCTTTAAAATATTGAGTTTGTTTGTGGATTATCCTAAAATAAGTGTGATTAATAAAGGAAAGCTTCAAGTTGTGCTTAATTACTTAATGGATCCAAAGTCTAGGAGTCTGTCGCGCTATGCTGTAAATCCGATCAATGTTAAAATACTGGCTGAATTAACGGGACTGGAAGCAAGGCATGGCAAGGTTTGTAATGATAGACAGATATACGGCATATTTGTTGCCCCCATCAGTAAACG
>JBMDXV010000020.1:0-3087 GCA_048594525.1 Gammaproteobacteria bacterium
CGCGGGTGCAGAAGGGCTTGTAATGCACATGGCGCGCCGCAGGTAAATCGGCGCGCCAAATCATACTTTGCGAAATGCAAGGTGTCCGCTATAATGCTCGCACTTCAGCGCTGCGGGGGTATAGCTCAGCTGGGAGAGCGCTTGCATGGCATGCAAGAGGTCAGCGGTTCGATCCCGCTTACCTCCACCACGTAGGAAAAACAACAGTAGTTGCAGTATCGGAAGTTACTAGGGTCCCTATCGTCTAGAGGCCTAGGACACCGCCCTTTCACGGCGAGAACAGGGGTTCGACTCCCCTTAGGGACGCCATTCACACTTTTATTGACCCTCCAACCCGGCCAATGCAAGCTGCCGGGCGTGTTCGGTGATATTTTCTCCGCTCATCATCCGGGCCACTTCTTCCACTCGCGCTGAAAATGTTAAGGTTTTGGCTGAACCAAAGGTTTGGCCGTCTTTAAATACTTTTGAAACATGAATGTGCTCATTTCCAAGTAGGGCGACCTGAGAGAGATGTGTGATGCATAAGACCTGTGCTTCCGTGCCCAATTTTTGCAAAAGCTGACCTACTTTTTCTGCGACTGCGCCTGACACGCCCACGTCTACTTCATCAAAAATTAAGGTCTCTGCGCTGTTTTGTTTTGCATTTAACACAGCAATCACGAGGGCGATCCGCGACAATTCGCCGCCGGATGCGCCTTCTTTTAAGCTGGAAGCGTTCTGCCCCGGATTCAATTGCACTCGAAATTCAATATCATCTTGGCCTTTTGGACTGAAGCGATGGGGATCTGTTGTACATAAGGCGTCAAAGCGGCCTTCCTTCATGCCTAAAGTTTTAATCTCATCGCTCACTTTTCGGGCCAATTTTTGCGCGGCCTCTTTTCGCATCGCTGTCAATTTTTCAGCCTCGATGAGATAAGCGGCTTGTTCGAGCTCCAGCGCTCCTTGTGCGGTTTTGAGCGCTTCATCTAAATCCGCAAGCGTGCTGAGTTCCTGCTGCAAATCCTCGCGATGATGAAAGAGTTCCTCCACCGGAACCTGAAGTTTACGAGAACAGGCGTAAATCTCCGCAAGGCGTGCTTCCACTTCCTGTAAACGCTGAGGATCGAGTTCCAGCGAATCATAAAATGACTTAAGTTCGTGATAGGTTTCTTCAAGGTTCACCACCGCTTCCCTACTCATTCCGGCGGGGCTTTCTAATTCAGAAAACTTCGCAGCAAGGTGGGAGGCGTCTTTTTCCAGGCGCTTTACTTGCGCAATAAGGCTCATTTCATCTTCATGCAGGAAGTGCAGGATCTCGCCTAATTTTGTGAGGAGTTCCGTGCCTGCTGTCAGTTTTTTCTGCTCCTGATGGAGGGTCTCCCATTCCGTTTGCTGTAAATCGAGTTCCTGCAAAATCTCCAGGCGATAAGATTTAAACGCATGGATTTCCTGCTTTGTTCGCGCTTGCTCCAGTATGTGTTCGAGATCGAGCTTCAGGTCCGAGAGCCGCTTTGCAGAGGAAGCGACTGTATCTAATACTTTCGGATTCTGCATAAAGCGATCGAGGGCGTCGCGCTGGGCTTCCGTTCGCAATAAGGCCTGATGCTCATATTGCCCAACCCAGCTTAATAAAAGACCTGCAAGACTCTTTAATTGTGCAAGGCTTACAAGCTGACCATTGATATAACCCCGACTTCGCCCTTCTTCATTAACGACTCGCCTGAGGATACAGGACTCTCCTTCAATCGGAATGCCCCACTCTGAAAATAACATCTGAACAGGATGACCTTCCGTGAGTGTAAATTCAGCGCTCACCTCAGCACTTTTTTTGCCTGTGCGAATGAGTTTGGCATCCCCTCGCCCTCCTATCACAAACTGCAAGGCATCCAGGAGGATCGACTTTCCTGCACCTGTTTCCCCCGTAATGACGGTCATCCCGGCCTTAAAAGAGAGGTCGAGGGATTCGATGATCAAAAAGTTACGAATCTGTAATTCAATCAGCATGATCATTGCCTAAAGGAATAAACTGCTTGCCCCATTCAAGTTTTTTGCGCCAGATCGCATAATAATCATAGTCCGGAGAATGTAGTAGTTTTAAAAGCTGTTTCTGTTTACGAATGATAACGCGATCGTCAAGCGATAGCGCAACATGCTTTTGCCCATCATAGCTTAAATGCGGCAAGGTTTTATTATAAGGCGCGAGCCGGATTTCAATTTCACTTTCCGCGTCAATCACCACCGGACGATTCGTCAACATATGCGGCAGCTTCGGCACAAGCAACACCACATTTAAATGCGGTGCGAGAATGGGCCCTCCTGCTGACAAGGCATAGGCCGTTGATCCTGTCGGCGTTGAAATAATCAGCCCATCCGACCGCTGGCTATACACAAAGCGGCCATCAATCCGCAATTCAAATTCAATGAGTTGGGCAATATCACCCGGAAAAAGCACCACATCGTTCAAAGCATTGCCTTTGGCATCGAGCGCGCCACTTTTACGCAAGACAAATGCTTCCAGCAAAAAGCGATGCTCTTCCACATAATGGCCCTGCAAAATAGGCAACAGGCCTTGATGGAGTTCTGAAGGAGAAAGATCAGTTAAAAACCCAAGCTGCCCCCGATTAATGCCGATGACGGGCACGTTATGTAAAGACATGATGCGGCCAGCATGCAGGAGATTTCCATCGCCTCCCACCGTAATTAATAAATCGATCGTTTTTGCGAGTTCTAAAATGGACAATGCCCGATAAGCCTCGGGCGACTGCACGGCTTCTGCCGTTTCTGTTTCAAGGAACACCTCAAAGCCTTCTTTCTGCAAAAATTTTGCGGCATCCCCCACTGTTTCAACAACGAGCGGATTACGGTGCACCCCTAACAAACCAATGCGTTTAAACATATTTGAACTCATGATCTCTTTAGCGAAAAAGCTTAGCATGAATGCAAGAATGCGTCACCTTGGAATATATCAGGCGCATCCAACTCGTTATCGCAACTTTGTCACCTTTTTTTAGATACCAAAATCTGAGCAGGACTTTTGTACGATAGGCATTTTCTTGGTCTATTATTTAACTCATTTTCAACTATCTTAATTGCCTCGTCGCTGACCTC
>JBMDXV010000200.1:0-2156 GCA_048594525.1 Gammaproteobacteria bacterium
GGTGTGTTTTTTTGTAAAAAGGAGTATTTGCGGCTGTTTTAAGCATCATCCTTCGTCCAAAAATATTTCGATTACTCCTGAAAAAATCCAGAGTCCTATTTTTGGAAAACTCCAAAATCCATGTTCGACAGACTCCTAGAGATTTTATTGCTTAAGCGATTTTCAGAGGCCAAAATATCTTGCTTAAGCTCGCTTTTTACATTATCTATTTTGACATCTAGTACAGCAATATCTTGCTTGAGTTCGCTTTTCACTTCAGTCATTTTGTTATCTAAGCGGGCTTCAGACAAAAGGATTTCCCGTTTAAGGTCTTCTTTACTGGCTAAATTTTCTAAAGAATTTTGGGCTGACTCTTCAACTAAAGAGACAATAATTCGCGCTTGCTCGTCTGCTACTCCCGAAGATTTCAGTCTGTCGAATGACTTCAACGAATTAAATTGTGCTGCTCTCACAGATCGCCTATTTAGGTTATGTATGTTTCTGGAAAGAATTTTACCACAAATCATATTATTTAAACAGAGGACATTCTACTTGTTCGCTACAACCGGCTGCGCGAGGAGTTCCTTTATATGCAAGTATGTTAAAATCACCAAATCAAACTGATTTTAAATGTTACCATGCCTGCAAATACTTATGGTGAGCTTTTTCGTGTGACCACTTTTGGTGAAAGCCACGGGCTTGCTTTGGGCGGCATTATAGACGGGTGCCCGCCTGGTCTTGCCTTGACTGAGAGCGATCTGCAAATCGATCTGGATCGCAGGCGGCCGGGGCAATCTAAATTTACGACCCAGCGGCAAGAGCCCGACCGTGTGCATATTTTGTCGGGGCTCTTTGAAGGGCAAACCACCGGGACACCCATCGGTTTTCTGATTTGGAATGAAGATCACAAGTCGAAAGATTATGCGGAGATTCAATCTGTATTTCGGCCGGGTCATGCGGATTTTACTTATCATCACAAGTATGGCATACGCGATTATCGGGGGAGTGGGCGCGCCTCGGCACGTGAAACGGCAATACGTGTTGCTGCGGGAGCCATTGCGCGCAAATATCTTTTGGAAACCTGCGGGATTGAAATCATCGGGAGGGTGACGCAAATTGGACAAATTGAGATTCCGGCGCTTGATTTAAGTGTGATCAATCAAAATCCTTTTTTTGTGGCAGACTTATCAAAAGTAGAGGCGCTGGAGCAGTATATTCAAGCCATCCGGAAAGCAGGAGATTCGGTGGGAGCCAAAGTGCAAGTGATTGCGAGGAATGTGCCGATTGGGTTGGGGGAGCCGGTATTTGATCGCCTCGATGCAGACATCGCGAAAGCGATGATGTCCATTAATGCGGCCAAAGCCGTAGGCATTGGGGAAGGCTTTGGCGTCGTGAGTGCGCTGGGCTCTCTGCATCGCGATGAAATGCGAAAAACGGGATTTCTCTCGAATCACGCAGGAGGAATTTTGGGAGGCATCTCAACCGGCCAGGACATTGTAGTCGATGTCGCGTTTAAACCCACCTCCAGTATTGTCAAGCCTGGCAAGAGTTTAGATATTCATGGCAATGAAGTGGAGGTGGTCACAAAGGGGCGCCATGATCCTTGCGTGGGCATTCGCGCGGTTCCCATTTGCGAGGCAATGCTGGCATTGACGGTGATGGATCATCTGCTAAGATACCGCGCCCAAGGAGGAAGGGTATAAATGACCCCTGAAATTCAACACCTGCTCGCAACGTATGGCTATTGGCTGATGGCGTTTGGCGCCCTTATCGAGGGGGAGACGTTTTTAGTTGCAGGCGGAATTGCGGCGCATAAAGGAATTTTCCATCTCGAAGGCTTAATTTTACTCGCTATTGTCGGGAGTACCATTCATGATGTGTTCTTCTTTTGGCTGGGTCGCTTTTTCGGACATGAATTCGTCAAACGAAAACCCCATCTCTTTGCCCGCGTGGAAGGCATGCTCCGAACCTTTGAAAAATATGGCATTTGGCTGATTATTGGGCTTCGGTTTGCATATGGCCTCCGCACCTTAATTCCCGCCGTTTTGGGGATGAGTCATATCAGTTTTCGCAAGTTTCTCTTTTTTGATTTGATTGGTGGAGTATTGTGGTCGTGTACCTTTATTTTAGGCGGCTACTTCTTCGGCGCAGTGGTCGATCGCTTTTTGGCAGCACTT
>JBMDXV010000201.1:0-17602 GCA_048594525.1 Gammaproteobacteria bacterium
AAAAGAAGAGTATGACCTGGGGAAAGTACCAGAAATACCTGGAGAGTAAACCAATACCGGAGGCGAGAATATGTTTTGCACTGTATCAATACAAATAACAGAAAAGGCTGTGAATTCTACTTTGAAGAGCCGTGTGTGGGACAACCACCAGCACGGTTCTGTGGGGGGAGTCATCGCAATAGAACCAAGACAACATAACGTTAAGGAGAAAGAGTTATGACTTCTACCCGACAAACACTAGGCAGGCAGAGCATCCTAGGCCGTGATTTTTAGAACATATTGCTTTAAAGACACTAAAGTATCTAAATGATCTGCTGCGGCAATAAATTGATCGGGGCGGAGTAAATACCAAGTCGCATTCTCATCGGGGCTTGGCATTTCAATGATTTCTATATCTAAGTTTAGAACCAATGCTTGGATTTCTTTTTTAAAGTTTGCAAATGCTGACGTAGTTTTATAAAAGACAAGCAAAACATGATGCGTCCCAAAGAGAGGAGAAGGCACAATGTCAAGCCATTTTTTGCCGGGACGCTTCGCTTTTGGCATGCTGGTATTGGGTATAATGAGCGTGGATTCTTTATATTCGATAAAGAGTTCTGAGAGTTCAGCTAAGAGTTTATGTTGAATAGGCTTTATGTGCGTAAGGATGGGTAATAGGCTATCTTTTAAAACACGCATGAGCGGATTTTGCATCATACCGAAATGAAGTTTTTGAGAAGATTTTTTAATCACCTCTTCTGCAATCGGGCGGCGTTCTTGTTGATAGCTTGCAAGTAATGCAGAGGGCTGCTTTGATTTCAGCAAGAATGGAAGTTTCCATGCTAGGTTATAGGCATCCTGCATTCCTGTATTCATGCCTTGTCCACCTGCCGGGCTGTGAATATGGGCGGCGTCCCCTAATAGAAAGGTACGGCCTTTTTGATAATGGCTGCTTAAGCGTTCGTTGATGTGAAAGAGGCTCAGCCATTTTGGATTGATAAGCTTTAAATTTCGAGGTCCGGCTTGATCGATTTGAGCCTGTGCTTCTTCAAGTGTAGGGGGGAGGGTTGAATTATTTTTACGCTGAAATAAAATGCGCAGGATTTTAGGCGTGACGGGAAAAAGTAACACTACATTTTTGGCGTCCCATGAGATCATTATCTGATTATTTTCATAATCGCCTGTGAATTCGGAATCAGCGAGCATAAAAGTTTCGGGCTCGGTATAGCCTTTAAATTCAAACCCGTCAGTATGCTCTAGTTTTTTGCGAATAGTGCTACGGGCACCATCACAAGCCGCAAGCCATGCCACTTGGAATGTCTCGACGTGGCCCTCGCCATGTTGTAATTTAACCTCAATTTGTTCAGATCCTTGGCTGAAATCAATAAGGGTTATGCCGCGTTCAAGTTTGCCGCCTTCTTGATTCAACTTTTCTTCTAAAATGCGTTCGGTTTCGGATTGCGCTAAAACAATAGGCGCATTAAACTGAGAAAAATGCACATTTTGCGGATTTACGGAGCCTACAACGCGCCCCCGGTCTGCAAAACTTATCTGTTTTACTAAAATACCTGCTTCCAGAAATGGCTCAAGAATGCCTTGGACTTTTAAAGTTTGCATGGTTCCATGCCACAATGCTAAGGCCTTAGAATAAGGATCTCGCATCGGTTTTTGCTCAATGATTCGAAAAGGGACATTGTGGCGGCAGCATTCAATAGCGAGGGTTAAGCCAGTGGGTCCGCCCCCAACGATTAGCACAGGTAAAATGGAAGGGGACATAACGCTCTCCTTGTTGGTTAATGCCGCTTCATGGCTTGAAAAAAGGCTTCATTAGTTTTTGTTTCTTTGAGCCTTTCCGTCAAGAATTCCATCGCGGCCGTTTCAGTCATAGGATTCATAAGTTTACGCAAAATCCATAACCGTTGCAATTCGTCAGGTTTAGTGAGGAGTTCTTCATGGCGGGTGCTTGATTGATTGAAATGAATGGCAGGATAAATCCGCTTTTCCGCGATTTTGCGGTCGAGCCTGAGCTCACAGTTCCCTGTGCCTTTAAATTCTTCAAAGATTACTTCATCCATTTTCGACCCGGTTTCAATCAAAGCCGTGGCGATGATGGTGAGGCTCCCTCCCTCTGCGGTGTTACGGGCCGCGCCAAAGAAACGTTTCGGCCGTTGCAGTGCATTGGCGTCTACGCCGCCTGTGAGTATTTTACCAGATGCCGGGGCAACGGTATTGTAGGCGCGGGCAAGACGTGTGATGGAGTCTAGTACAATCACGACATCCTGTTTGTGTTCGACGAGCCGCTTGGCTTTTTCGATGACCATTTCCGCGAGTTCAACGTGCCGGGTAGCGGGTTCATCAAAGTTACTGGCGACAA
Source organism: Gammaproteobacteria bacterium (assembly GCA_048594525.1). GTDB lineage: Bacteria > Pseudomonadota > Gammaproteobacteria > Francisellales > CACEW01 > JAJZUD01. Next base: position 2,354 of record JBMDXV010000201.1, read on the forward strand.
CTTCGCCTCGCACGGTTTGCAGCATTTCGGTTACTTCCTCCGGACGCTCATCAATCAGGAGTACAATGAGATAACACTCCGGATAATTTTCAGAAATAGACCGTGCAATATTTTGCATCATAATGGTTTTACCCACCTTCGGAGGCGCGACAATTAAAGCCCGCTGACCTTTTCCCATTGGGGCGACAAGATCAATAATCCGGGCGGTCATATCTTCTGTTGCCCCATTCCCAATTTCCATTTTCAGGCGTTCCTGCGGAAAAAGAGGCGTTAAGTTTTCAAACAGAATTTTTTGCTTGGCGTGTTCAGGGTGATCAAAGTTAATGGAATCAATTCGCAATAAAGCAAAATACCGTTCGCTTTCTTTGGGGGGGCGAATCTTGCCAGAAATGCTATCTCCCGTTCTTAAATTGAAGCGCCGGATGAGCTGAGGGGGGACATAGACATCATCCGGGCTTGCCACATAATCACTATCTGCGGAGCGTAGAAAGCCATAGCCTTCACTTAAAATCTCAAGCACGCCTTCTCCAAAAATATCTTCGCCTTTGCGTGAATGCGATTTTAAAATTGAAAAGATGATTTCCTGCTTGCGTGCACGTCCTACATTTTCAACGCCAAGCGTTTGGGCGAGATCCATGAGTTCAGTGATTGACTTCTTTTTGAGATCGTTGAGGTTCATAGCGTTCCTAGGAAAAGGATAAAAGAAAAGATAGAAAAAAATTGGCCCCGTTACCTGAGCGGTACGGGGAAGTCATCCATTAAATATTTTCGTTTAAAAAATCTTGCAATTGGGTTTTAGACAATAGGCCTACTTTGGTGGTATGCACGCTGCCATTTTTAAAGAGAATCAAGGTCGGAATCCCACGGATACCATATTTGGCAGGCGCTTCTTTGGAATCATCCACATTGACTTTAGCCACAAGGAGTTTGCCCTGAAACTCAGTTGCAATTTCTGCCAAAGTCGGCGCGAGCATGCGACAAGGACCGCACCATTCAGCCCAGAAATCAACTAAAACCGGAATAGGGGATTGGAGTACTTCAGATTCAAAATTTTCATCAGTCACATTGACAATTGTGTCAGCCATTTTAAAGACCTCTTGGATTAAGTGGGGGAATTGAAACAAAACAACTAGTCCCTGCTATAATGCACAAACTGAACTGAAAAAGCAAGAGGAGAAAAATGTCTAGCAGCCTCATTTCCGAGTTCCTTGATTTTTGTTGGTTGAATGAGGGTTTAAGCCAGAATACATTGGCTTCTTATCGTTATGATCTCACCCACTTAATAGAATTTTTAGAGCGCCTTGGTAAAGTCGATTTATTGGGAGCCGGGGCTGTTGAGATTCAAGCCTATCTTGAACATCGCTACGAGCGAAAACTAAGTGCTCGTTCTAACGCACGTTTATTATCCTCCCTTCGCCATTTTTATTTATGGGCAAAAGAAGAAGGCTATGTACAGCAAGATCCTACGCTCACTATGGACCAGCCTAAGCTTGGGCGGCCATTACCAAAGTCATTAAGTGAATCGGAAGTCGAGGCTCTTCTGACTGCGCCAGATTCCAATCATCCCATTGGCATTCGGGATCAGGCAATGCTGGAGCTCCTTTATTCTTCAGGACTGCGGGTCTCCGAATTAATTAATCTGACAATACCAATGCTTCAAATTCCTCCCGGAATCATAAAAGTCATGGGAAAAGGAAATAAAGAGCGGCTCGTCCCGATTGGTGAAGAAGCACAAGCCTCGCTTCTGGTTTATCTTGAAACGGCCAGGCCTGATTTGGTAAAAGCCACGCCGACTGCCTTTGCTTTTGTCAGCCAGAAGGGAGGCAATATGACGCGCCAGGCGTTTTGGTATCGCATTAAGTATTATGCGAAACAAGTTGGGATTAAAACACACTTATCCCCTCACACCTTGCGCCATGCGTTTGCTACGCATCTCTTAAATCATGGTGCTGATTTGCGCGTTGTCCAAATGCTTCTTGGTCATAGCAGTATCAATACTACAACTATTTATACGCACGTGGCCCAGACACGCCTGCAAAAAGTGTATGAGGCGCATCATCCCCGTGCACGCTAAGAGCTAAAGACAAATCAATAGAAGAGAAATCGATTGCCCTGCCTATGAAAGATCAATCCTTGTCATGGACCGATGATTGCTGTAAACTTCATAACCTCGACAGACATCCATTAAAGCTTCAGGAGAAACCATGGCCCGCGTAACAGTAGAAGATTGCTTAGAGCAAATACCCAACCGTTTTGAATTGATTATGGTTGCAAGCAAACGGGCGCGAAAGCTTTTAACAAGTGGTGAAACCCCAAGTGTTCCTTGGGACAATGACAAAGCAACCGTGGTGGCTTTGCGTGAAATTGCTGCGGGGACGATCGGCTTAGAGACCCTGACCCAGGATGATCACGGATAAGGCTTATGTTTGCCTTTTATAGCCTGCTTACACGCCTCTCGTCTTATTTAAATCCGATGGAAATCAAGCGTGTAGCACAGGCTTTTTTGTTTGCGGCGGATGCACACGAAACGCAGTTTCGTTCGTCGGGTGAGCCTTATGTTACGCACACCGTTGCAGCTGCTATTATTCTTGCGGAAATGCACCTCGATGTAGATACGGTGATTGCAGCCTTGCTTCATGATGTCATTGAAGATACCGCATACACTTCGAAAGAGATTGCAGATGCTTTTGGTGAAAAAGTGGCAGAATTGGTTGAAGGTGTTACAAAGCTCACGCAAATGCACTTTGAATCAAAAGCACAAGCCCAAGCTGAAAACTTCCGCAAAATGATGCTTGCGATGACGGGAGATGTTCGCGTTATCCTGATTAAAATGGCGGATCGCTTGCATAATATGCGTACCTTAGGCAGTTTGCCTCCCGAGAAGCAGCGCAGGATTGCCCGTGAGACTTTAGAGATTTATGCGCCGATTGCCCATCGCCTGGGAATGCGGCAGTTTAAGTTAAGCCTCGAAGATTTAAGCTTTAAAGCCATGCATCCCTGGCGCTATCGGGTCCTGAAAGCGGCGGTTAAAAAAGCGCGTCATCACCGTCATGATTTGTTAGAAAAAGTAGAGGGGGCTTTAGAGAAAGGCCTGGCCTATTTTGATATTGCAGCGGAACGCATCGTAGGCCGGGAAAAGTCGCTCGTCAGTATCTATCGCAAGGTGCGGGACCGAGGGGTTGCGTTTGCTGAAATCATGGATCTCCTCGGGTTTCGGATCATTGCTGAAAATGTCTTTGATTGTTATCACGTTTTGGGTGCGGTCCATAATATTTTTAAACCGATTCCTGGAAAATTTAAAGATTATATTGCGATCCCTAAAGCCAATGGTTATCAATCCTTGCATACTTTGTTGTTTGGCCCGTATGGTGTGCCGATTGAAATTCAGATTCGCACGCAGGAAATGGAAGAAATCTCTGAAAATGGCATTGCCGCACACTGGTTGTATAAAGCACGAACCGAAACAAGCGGAATCCAGCTTCAGGCGCAGGAATGGCTCCAGAAAGTCGCGGACATCCAGCAAAGCGCGGGGAGTTCGCTTGATTTTATTCAGGATATGAAAATCGATTTATTTCCGGATGAAGTGTATGTGTTTACGCCAAAGGGAGAAATCCTGAGTTTGCCGCGCGGCGCGACAGCCCTTGATTTTGCCTATGCCGTGCATACGGATATTGGAAATCATGCCAAAGAAATTGTCGTGAACCGACACAAGGTGCCGCGTTCTTATCCTCTTTTAAACGGGCAGTCGGTTGAAGTTTTGATTGATCCAAATGTTTATCCGGATGTGAGTTGGCTCAATTTTGTTTTGACAGGCCGTGCTAAGTCAGCCATCCGTTATGCCTTGAAAAATGTTCCTCAATCAGAAGATGAACAGCCAGCGCCACTCAAGTCTAAAAAAACAAAACCGCTTGTCGTTATTCATTCGCGCCAGGGGATGAACCTCGATTTTGCGCACTGTTGCTATCCTATTCCGGGCGATCCCATCCGTGGATTTATGAATGCGCTGCACAAAATTATTATTCATGTGGATAGTTGTGAAACGCTTCACGAACTCATCCTCAGTAAAAATCACGGCAAATGGGTCGAAGTGCGCTGGGCCGATCAGGTCTCAGGGTTTTTTCCTGTTCGTCTCACCATCATCGGACAAACCACCGTAGGCGTGATGGCAGGGGTCACGCGTGAAATTGCAGAAATGGGAGGCGATATCCGTGAATTTTCAATGCATGAAAACCTGCAGAATGAATCTGAAATGAACCTCGTGGTTGAGGTGCAAGATCGCTCTCATTTAGCTAAAATGATACGGAGTATCAGAAGATTAACCTATGTAAAAAAAGTATATCGTAATTGAATCAAAAAAAGGAACACTATGAGTAAAGTGGCTGTGCACACTGTAGAAGCGCCTTCAGCAATCGGGTGTTATTCACAGGCGGTGAAGGTGGGAGATATGGTCTTTCTCTCCGGGCAATTGCCGATGGACCCCACAAGCATGGAACTCGTCGAAGGGCCCATGGATGTCCAAATCGGGCAGGTGTTTGAAAATCTGAAAGCAGTCGCAGAGGCCGCAGGCGGAAGCTTGGATCATATTGTGAAACTGAATGTTTACCTGCTTGATTTTACGCATTTTCAAGCGCTGAACAACACCATGGCGGGGTATTTTAGTAAACCCTATCCTGCACGTGCAGCAGTGGGCGTTGCATCACTACCAAAAGGGGCTGAGATTGAAATCGAAGCCGTGATGGTGTTACCCCAGTGAAAAAAAATCAATATCACGTGCAATCCGATCCGCACCGCGAACGGGAGGCTGAGAAATATGAGCGTCCTGTTGCGAGTCGCGAACACCTTCTTTTTATTCTGAATGAAGCAGACCATCCTTTGACGCTGGAGGATATCCTCATCCTCTTGGATATCCGGGACGATGCTGGTAAAGAAGGCGTGAGACGGAGACTCCTCGCCATGGAGCGGGATGGCCAACTCGTGGGAAACAACGAAGGCGCCTATCGGCCTTTTATGATCGGCCAGGATAAGCTGCCAAATCGTTTTTTTAAAACATCATTGATTGAAAAAGTAACGCATGATCAAGTGATTGCTGAAGTCGTGACGCAATTTGATCTTCCTCAGGAATGGCCGGAATCCGTACTGCGCGAGTGCGAGAAATGGGGAGATTTGATTTCTCCGGCGGAGGCAAAAAAGCGCAAAGACCTGAGGCATCTTCCACTCGTCACGATTGACGGTGCGGATGCAAAAGATTTTGACGATGCCGTCTATGTGGAGCGCTTAGAGAATGGGCATTACAAATTGTATGTGGCGATTGCCGATGTCTCCTTTTATGTGCGCTATGGCGGGAAGACAGATGAAGAAGCCTTAAAGCGGGGCAACTCCATCTATTTTCCGCAAAAAGTCATTCCCATGCTGCCGGAAGCCTTGTCCAATGAACTCTGCTCTTTGAAGCCGAATGTGGACCGGCTGTGTATGGTTTGTGAAATGGAGATTGATGCCGCAGGCCATCAAGTCGATGCGGTATTTTATGAGGCTGTGATGCGCTCACAGGCCCGTCTCACTTACCAACTCGTTGCAGAAGGGATTGCCGAGCCCGAGCGCATCACAGAAGCGCCTTATGCGGAATATGCCGCAATCTGGCCCCATCTTTTTACATTCCATGCCCTTTACAAAGTCTTGCACGCAGCTCGAGAAGCACGCGGTGCACTCGATTTTGATACGGTTGAAGGCGCCCTTGTTTTGAATGATGAGGGAGAACTCATCAAAATCAAATCCATCCATCGCAATGACGCACACCGGATGATTGAAGAAGCCATGCTTTTAGCCAATGTGGCCGCGGCAGAGTTGTTTGAAAAAGCGGAAATCCCGGGCATGTATAGAGTGCACGAAGGCGTACGCCCTGAAAAGATCGATGACCTTCGGGATTTCCTTAAAGTACGAGGCATCAGTATTGCCAAAAATCCAACACCCAAAGATTTATACCTCTGTTTAAAAGCGGCGGTTGATCGCCCGGATTATCCGATCATTCAAACCATCGTACTCCGCTCTTTAAATCAGGCGATTTACAGCGCTGGCAACCGGGGTCACTTCGGGTTGGCTTATGCGGCTTACACGCATTTTACGTCCCCCATCCGTCGTTATCCTGATCTTGTGGTGCATCGCCTGATTCGAAGCCTCATTCATCCCAAGGATAAAAATGCGGTACATTATGATCACAAACAATTGCAGTCCATTGGAGAACATGCTTCCGACACCGAACGCAAGGCAGATGATGTGAGTCGTCGCGTGGCGATGACTTTAAAATGTTCCCTCGTGAAGAAGCATTTGGGCCAAACTTTCAGCGGGATTGTGAGTGGGGTCACGTCGTTTGGCATGTTTGTGATGCTGAATGATTTGCTGATAGACGGCCTCGTTCACATTGCGGCCCTGGCGCCTTCGGATTTTTACGTTTTTGATCCGGTGCATCATCGTCTGGTGGGGGAGCGGGGAGGAAAAGTTTTTGAGCTCGGCCAGGAGGTGAGAGTGCGTGTGGTTAAAGTGAATATTTGGGAGAGGAAAGTTGATTTTACATTGGCTTAAAAGGGAGTTTAGATGACTGAGCCCCTTTTTTCGCATCAAGTCCAAAACGGGCTCACGAAGATTCAAGCGATTAAAAACATCATTGCCGTCGCGTCCGGTAAAGGCGGCGTCGGGAAGTCCACCGTTGCTGCGAATCTGGCAGGCGCGCTTCATCTCAGCGGTCGAAAGGTAGGCCTTTTAGACGCGGACATCTATGGCCCCAGTCAGCCTCAAATTATGGGGGCATACGAAAAACCGGAACTCATCGATAAAAGGATGCAGCCTGTGGTGCGCCACGGCATTCCGACGATGTCTATGGGATATCTTGTCGATATCAATAGCCCCATGATTTGGCGCGGGCCGATGGTGAGCCAAGCTTTGCAGCAGATGCTGAATGACACCGATTGGGGGGAACTCGATTATCTCATCATTGATTTGCCTCCGGGGACAGGTGATATTCAATTGACCTTATGTCAGAAGATTCCCTTGGCCGGTGCGGTGATTGTGACGACGCCCCAGGATTTGTCTCTCATTGATGCACGGCGCGCCATTACCATGTTTAAAAAAGTAGGGGTCGCCTTATTGGGACTCATTGAAAACATGAGTCTTTATCATTGCCCGGCCTGCGGTCATGCGGAGGCCATTTTTGGCGCGGGCGCGGGAGACTTTATCACGGCGCATGATGAAGTCGCCGTATTAGCCAAGCTTCCTTTATCAAAGCAAATTCGGGAAGACGCCGATACAGGTTGTCCCACCGTTTTGCGCCATCCCGATGACCCCCTTTCAAAGCTGTACCAGGATGCCGCACAAAAGCTTGAAGCCGCGCTTGCCTTGCGGCCGAAAAACTATGCAGCCAAATTCCCAAAAATTGTAGTGGAGACTAAACCGTGACGATTAAAGCAGACCGTTGGATTATTGAACAGGCCCGTAAAGGCATGATTGAACCCTTTGACGAGGCGCAGATTCGCCACAGAGAAGACCATAAAATCATTTCTTACGGGACATCGAGTTATGGCTATGATGTCCGTTGTTCCAATGAATTCAAGATTTTTACCAATATTAACTCGACGATCATCGACCCCAAGCAATTTGATGAACGCAATTTTGTCGATTTTACAGGCGATATGTGTATTATTCCGCCGAATTCTTTTGCACTTGCGAGGACGGTTGAATATTTTCGCATTCCCCGCACGGTCTTAACGATTTGCCTTGGAAAATCAACCTATGCGCGCTGTGGGATTATTGTGAATGTCACGCCCTTGGAGCCCGAGTGGGAAGGGCATGTCACGTTGGAATTCTCAAACACGACGCCGCTCCCGGCCAGGATTTATGCATTTGAAGGCGTGGCACAGATGCTCTTTTTAGAGTCGGATGAACCCTGTCTCACCTCCTACAAAGACCGAGGAGGAAAATACCAGGGTCAGCGCGGTGTCACCCTGCCGAGAACATGAAAACCCTGTTAAACATCATCGGCTATTGCTTGACTGTTTGGCCCTATCGCGTTCAAATTCGGCTGGGTCGAGCTTTAGGCCTGCTCAGCTATTATGTGGCAAAAAAGCGGCGGGATATTGCCTTTAAAAATATAACGCATTGCTTCCCCGAATGGACTGTATCAGAGCACCGCGCCTTATGCCGCGAAAATTTTAAGCGCATGGGGATGGGCGTCACAGAGTCTTTTGCCGCGTGGATGATGAGTGAGCGCCGGATCGCTAAAATCCCCTGTTCTTGGCTTGGAGAAGAAAATTTTAAAGCGGCCTTAAAAACAGGAAAAGGCGTGATTGCCTTAAGTGCACACTTCACCTGTATGGAAATGATGGGTCGGATCATTGGCAAAAAACTCTGTATGTATTATGTTTACAAAGCAAGCCGCAACAAAGCAGTAGACGAATTCATCTGCAAAGGCCGCTTGCGTTCAAGCCTCGGACTGTTAAAACACAGCAATATGCGGGGCGTGGTCGCAGCCCTCCGTGCTAAAAAAGTAGTGTGGTTTGCACCTGACCAAGACTTCGGCCGGGTGCAGGCAGAATTCGTCCCTTTTTGCGGCGTCCCCGCCGCGACCATCAATGCCGCCAGCGTGCTCGCACGTCTCGGAGACGCCGTGGTTTTACCCATGTTTTTCCATAGAACTAAAAATGGCTATGAGCTCGTGACCTTCCCCCCTTGGGAAAACTTTCCTTCAGGTGATTATTATGCAGATGCAAAACGCTATAATGACCTATTGACAGTCTTTGTAAGACAATATCCTGCTGAATATTTCTGGGTCCATCGGCGTTTTAAAACCACCGAAAGCGGTCAGAATTTTTATAACTGATTAACTTTATATCTCCTGTTTAAATAATACTGTTTGTGATAAAATTCCTTCAGAAGTATAAACAACCGAACAGGTGGTCTGTGAGAGCAGCAAAATTTGATTCTTTGAGGTCATTCGATAGACTGAGATCTTCCGGAATGGAAGATGAGCAGGCACGAATTATCGTCACTCTAGTCGAAGAATCCGCCCAAAATTCCTTAGAAAATCTGGCCAATAAAGAAGACCTGAAGCGGGAAGTTGTTTTATCTGAAGCGCGTTTAGACAATAAAATCACTGAAGTCGAAGCGCGTTTAGACAATAGAATGACTGAAGTCGAAGTCCGCTTAGACAATAAAATTAATGAAGTGAAAAGTGAACTTAAACAAGATATCGCACTCACCAATGCCAAAATAGATGCGTTAAAAAATGAGCTTAAGCAAGAAATTGCCTTATCTGAAGGCCGGCTAGACGCTAAAATTTCCAGGCTGGAAGCCACTTTAGGCCTGATGGTCAAATTATTTTTTGGCAGCATCATTTTGATTCTTGTGAACGTTGTAGGCACTTTTCTCCACTATTGATTTTTCTAGCTATTGTCGTATTTTATGATATTCGATAATAAGCACTTTTCTTATTCCCATGAGTGATAATAAGAACGATCGCTATTATCGTATATTGATATTTTAGGTAATAAGAATATACTAAAGCCATATCTTAAAGAAAGCGATCACATGGATATAGCAGAATCCCCTGCCGGGCGAATCATTAAATCAGCTACAGGCTACCATGCCTTTATGCCCCATGCCTTGCCTCCCACATTTGAGTGGGATAATAGATTGGTGAATAGTCTATCTCGTGCTGATTTTTTGCTGGGTAACTTGGCTCGTGAGGGCAGTAGGTTGCCTAACCCTCATCTTTTAATGCGTCCCTTTATCACCCGCGAAGCAGTATTATCCAGTAGGATTGAAGGGACACAAGCCACCTTAGGAGAGATTCTAGCCGCCGATGCGGGTGCTGAGGTGAAGCAAAATCCAGATGAGCTGCAAGAGGTGCAAAATTATATCAAAGCCTTGGATTACGGGTTGAAGCGATTAGACGAGCTGCCATTATCTCTGCGATTGATCAAAGAAATCCATGAACACTTAATGCAAGGCGTTAGAGGGGCTCATGCAACTCCAGGAGAATTTAGGCGTAGTCAAAATTGGATTGGTTCTCCCGGATGCACGCTGAACACTGCAAAGTTTGTACCACCTTCTCCTGATCATTTGATGGATTGCTTAGGGGAATTAGAAAGCTTTTTACACAGCAAACAACTCCCTCCTCTCATCCATATTGCCTTGTGTCATTATCAATTTGAAGCGATTCATCCTTTTTTAGATGGTCATGGGCGGGTAGGGCGTCTTTTGATTATGTTACTGCTTGTTGAACAAAAAATGTTGCCATCACCCTTGCTCTATTTATCTGCGTTTTTTGAAGCAACCCGTGATGAGTATTATAAACAGCTTTATAACGTTAGCTCAAAAGGGACATGGAATGACTGGCTGATTTATTTTTTAAATGGAATTGCTGTTCAATCCGAGGATGTCTTATCACGTGCTGAACGCATTAATGAATTATTGAGTCAGTGGAAAATAGCCGTCGCAAGCACTGGCTCATCTGTATCTGTCGATATTGTTCAGCAGCTTGCTGTGAATCCTTATGTGACCACGAATAAGATTGCAGAAAATTTAAGAGTTGCCTATAGCACTGCACAAAGAAGTATTGGCAAGCTTGAAGCTGCAGGTATTATCAAGCAGGCAAATGATAATAAAAGGGGCAAAGTCTATTGTGCCTTCGATATTCTCCATATCCTAGAAGAACCTACAAAAATTGGCTCACCTTCTTGATAGCGTCGCGGGCTCAGGAAGCCCTGCGCGAGACTCCAGTAAGCGAGGAGCCGTGCCGATTGGTTTTTGGCAAGGACAAAAGACGAGGCTTGTTTGATGCGTTTCGCATAGCTTTTCGCGCAGCGCTTCAGGTAAATCCTTTTTAAACCTTGGGTCTGTTAATACCTTAGGATGCGTACCAATATAGTTTAAGCATAAGCTTTCAAGTGAGGGAACAGTCTTAAAGTCAAGGTCTTTCATTGAGAGAGGCGGTAGAACGGCAGGTTTTCCTGCTGAGTCTATAAACACTTTTAAAATGCCTGATAAGGGCGTATGGAGCAAGAGTTGTGCAGTGGAAGTGAGGCCATTTAGTTTGTAAACATTCGCGTAATCCCGCGAGGAAACCAAAATAAAAAGCTCCCCGTGCTTATTTTCACAGACAGACGTCATGGCGCTTGAAGAATGCTCACGGGGAGAAAGTATAAAAATATGTTCTGAGCCTCGTGTAATATTGTTCACTTCAAAAGTACGAGATGTGTAGATGATCAGTAGAAGGTCCCCTTGCTGGTTTACGTGAAGCTTAAAGTTAGCGTAGTTTGTATGACGCTTGGTTGTTTTTAAAATTTTCAGTTTAGGATGATCCAAATCTATCATGTCAATTTGACTCCTTCGCGCGTTGGCGAGAAAGAGCAAAGACCGCCCTCGATAAAGCTTTATCTGAGGATCAGAACCAGGATTCAGTATGTTGCCCGCCAAGGACTCATACTCGAAAGAGCAGCCTGAAGCGGGTTGATGGAGCGGAATGCTGGTGATCGTTTCATAACACGTTTTATTAAGATCGAAATAAGGGTTCTGAGGGTCAGGCCTGAAATCCTTTTTATCAAAAGAAACAGTCACCAATCTTAACTGCTGCTTGTTATCAAGGCCTATTGCACAGGCAAATGTGTGCAAGGTTTCAGATGTGAATTGATTTAAAATATTTCCACTGGCATGAATGACTGAAATGTTCTCATATTCATAAGCTACAAAAACCAATGTATCCTCCACATCTCGACACCAGGCTAGCCCATGGATGGGGTGATCGACGGAGTACCGTTTTAAACAGGTTTTCGTATCGGTTTCAAAGAGGCCAAATTCTTTATGGTTCGAAGGGTTCACGCTAATAAAACATTTGCCTTCCTCTAAATAATGAAACTGTGGGTCAGCCCTAAACATATTCTTCGCCTCCTTAGCGATTAGAAAAAGCAATGTCGTCCTCGTTGACAGTAATATTAATCGATGATTAATTTATTAATTTTATCATCGTTCTCGCTACCTTGCAAACGGATGCTCCTTTCGGTATGATGCACGACTTCAAAGCGGGGCGTAGCGCAGCCTGGTAGCGCACATGCATGGGGTGCATGTGGTCGGAGGTTCAAATCCTCTCGCCCCGACCAATTCTTCATGAGGGTTCCACGAGGAGAAAAGAGTGTTAGATAGAGTCATAGGCGAGGCCCTCACTTTTGATGATGTGTTATTGCTCCCCGGGCATTCTGAAATTCTGCCGAAAGAAGTGTCTTTAAAAACAGATTTAACCCACAACATAAGTTTGAATGTGCCGATCTTATCCGCACCGATGGATACCGTCACTGAAACCCGCATGGCCATTGCCATTGCGCAGGAAGGGGGCATGGGCATTATTCATAAAAATATGCCGTTTGAGCTCCAGGCTAAAAAAGTGCGGAAAGTGAAAAAGTTTGAAAGCGGGATGATCAAAGACCCTGTGACTGCGTCGCCTTCCATGAAAATATCAGAACTCCTGGCGGTGATTGAGCAGCACCATTTTTCCGGCATGCCAGTGGTTGAAGGCAAGCAGCTTGTGGGCATTGTCACGAGTCGGGATATCCGCTTTGTGACCGACCTCGACCAGCCCGTAAGCCGCGTCATGACGCCGAAGCCGAAACTCGTGACCGTCAAAGAAGGCGCGAGTCCAAGAGAAGTGCAGAAGCTCCTGCATGAACATCGGATTGAGAAGGTGCTGGTGGTGAACGATGCGTTTGAATTAAAAGGATTGATTACCGTCAAAGACATGCAAAGCGCGATTGAAAAGCCACTTGCGTGCAAAGATGCCTCTGAGCAACTCCGCGTGGGCGCCGCAGTCGGTGTGGGCGGCGATACGGAAGATCGCGTGTCCGCTCTCATTCAGGCAGGCGTGGATGTCCTGATCGTTGATACGGCGCATGGGCATTCGAAAGGCGTGATTGATCGCGTCAAGTGGATCAAAAAAAATTATGACATTGCCGTGGTCGCGGGCAACATTGCGACGTTTGACGCCGCGCGTGCACTCATTGCCGCCGGAGCCGATACCCTCAAAGTCGGCATTGGCCCGGGATCGATTTGTACCACCCGCGTGATTGCTGGGGTAGGTGTCCCGCAACTCACCGCGATTTCAGAAGTGGCACGCGCGTGCAAAGGCACCGCTGTGAAGATCATTGCAGACGGCGGCATTCGTTATTCAGGAGATGTCGTCAAGGCTCTCGCCGCAGGCGCCTCTGCTGTGATGCTCGGCAGCCTCCTTGCGGGTACGGAAGAGTCTCCCGGAGAAATTGAGCTTTTTGAAGGCCGTTCTTATAAAGTCTATCGCGGGATGGGCTCCATTGGGGCCATGAGCCGGGGCTCGAGCGACCGTTATTTTCAAGAAGGAACCGCAGGGGATAAACTCGTGCCGGAAGGCATTGAAGGCCGTGTGCCTTATCGTGGCCCGGTCTCAGGCGTGATTCATCAACTCTCCGGAGGCCTTCGTTCAGGTATGGGATACACGGGATGTGAAACCATTGATGCGCTTCATGAAAAAACCCGCTTTGTCAAAATCTCCTCTGCGGGTGTGCGTGAAAGCCATGTGCATGATGTCATGATTACGAAAGAGCCGCCTAACTATCAATTAAAATCCAATTAACGGAAAAAATATCCGGATACGAGAGAGAGTGCTTTCGAAACAATTCCTTGAGAATTGAATATAAAAAAAGCATTCTTCCTTCTTTTAAAACGGATGTGATAGCGAATGGTCAAAATCGCGAGCACGATAATGGCTAGAAGCCAGGGGGCCATGCAGACGGCAAAAATACAGCACAGTTTCCAATGCCAATCGAGATACATGATCGCGGCCATAAAAAAAGTAAATAGCCCAAGCCCTATGAAGATTGCAAAAAACAAGAGGGCTCTGACGATCGAGAATTGGATGTAGCTCTTGGAAACGCCAAATACTTTATTTAGCATATTCGCTCTATTTTCTACCAATGAGATAGCCGATCAAAAATCCGCAGGCCAAGGCGATTCCCGTTGATTTTAAAGGATGTTCCGAAATCGTCTCTGATGTGATTTCAACCCCTTTCGCAGAATAGTTTTTGATGTGCGCACCGAGTTGGCTCACTTGCTCACTCACTTTGTGTAAAGCGTCGTTTACCCATTGTTTGATTTCTTTCATTTGTTCGGTAGATTCTGTTTTCATAATTTATACTCCATTGTTTAGTGATGTTAGGCTGATCAGCATCAGCTTATAGAAAAACAATACGCGGATTTCTTTTGGGTGTCTAGCCTGTTATCCGTTTAAGAGGTATCACACCCGCAGCTTTCAACTGTATCTGTGTCACTGGCGTTTTGTTTGAGTGAGGTGGCATAGCCATCTTGTTTCCACCAGGCGATTCCCCCTATTAATTCTTTAACCCGATACCCTAATCCTGCAAGCTTGAATGCCGCTTTGGTTGAGGCATTGCAACCAATCCCATCACAATAAGTAACGTACACCGTTTCTTTACGAAGCGTTTTTTTAGCAGACTCGGGAGTGATGGTGCGGTGAGGGAAATTCAGGGCAGACGGAATATGCTCTTTTTGATAAGCCTCGGGAGAGCGCGCATCAATTACAACGATATCTTCCCCTTTTTCAATCGCTTGTTTTAAATCCCAGGCATCTATTTCATATTGTAGTTTTTGTTCATAGTAAGCGGTTTGAGCTTGCATGATTTCCTCCAAGATGAACGTTATGTTTATGTATGGTGAAGGAGTGTAATAGCGATATCAACAAGAATCAAAAAGACACTGCCAAAAAATAACTTTGTTAAGAGATTAACTGAGCCTTTGATTTCAGCGATATCTTGCTTCAGTTCACTTTTGGATTCAGTTATTTTATTTTCAAGTCTTGCCTCAGTCATTACCATTTCTTGCTTCAGCTCGCTTTTGGACTCGGTTATTTTATTTTCAAGTTCACTTGTCGCTCTAGTTATTTTATTTTCAAGCTCGCTTTTGGTTTCGGTTATTTTGTTTTCAAGCTCACTTGTCGCTCTAGTTATTTTATTTTCAAGCCGTGTCTCAGTCATTGCCATTTCTTTCTTGGGCTCATTTTTTGAGTTTTCAAAATCTTCTTTACTGGCTAGGAGTCTGTCGAACATGGATTTTGGAGTTTTCCAAAAATAGGACTCTGGATTTTTTCAGGAGTAATCGAAATATTTTTGGACGAAGGATGATGCTTAAAACAGCCGCAAATACTCCTTTTTACAAAAAAACACA
>JBMDXV010000202.1:0-3325 GCA_048594525.1 Gammaproteobacteria bacterium
AGTTCGCCATATCGTGCACATGCTTTTGGTCACTTTCTTTCCGGAGCCGTTTGGCCGTGATCGCCCTCAAAATGAAATGTACAACGCCACCAATAACCATTGCCGTAATCAAATCGGAAGGTAAATAAATAGCCATCCCCACCGCTAAAGCAGAGAGTCTGAATTTAAAATAACGCTTTACAATGAGGATATCCACAAGGATGACGACCGCACCAATCACGGCCCCATATATAATAGGCGTCCAATCAACTTGATGTGTTATCACGCCTGTTGCAAGCGTACCAATTAGCACTGCTTGAGGGGCGGAAAGCATTTGTGAGGGGTCCATTCCCGGATGCGGAAAAGCGCCTCCGATTCCATAGGCGCGAAACAGCAACTCTAAGACAGGGCCCAGCACCAAACTTGCTGCAAGCACACCGACTGCCAGCATCACCTGCTGCTTCCAGGGTGTGGCTCCAATCATTTGTCCCGCTTTTAAGTCTTGAAAATTTTCACAACCAATCGCAACCATGCAGCCTAAAATGGACGTCACCATTAAAACGAGGCCAATTGCTTTCGTAATCTCCGTTACATTATGCAAATTAAATAAGGCAAAATATATCGAACCGATCAAGAGAACGGTAATAATCATCATACTTGAAACGGGACTATTACTTGAACCAATCACCCCCGCGATGTACCCACAAACCACCGTTAAAATAAAGCCCACAATCATAATGAATAAAAGCGTAATCACTAAAGCAATAATTGCAAAATTAAAACTCAAATCCAGATTAAAACGGTTAAATAAATAAGCCAAAAAACAAAAAATAAGCGCTGCAAAAACTAAGACACCAAAGCCCATGCCAAGCATTGGAATATCCCTTTCTTGTTCCGTGATTAAATGCTTTTTATGCAACAAGTTAATAGACTGCTTTAAACCATACCCAATAGGTTTAATAATTTTGAGTAAAGTCCAGAAGCCTCCCAGAATCATTGTGCCGACACCAACATAGCGCAAGTGGTGGGACGCAAGCATCATAACCGCATCATAATGACTTGCCCCAGCTGGAATACCAACTACATGACTTAATACAGGGATTAGAATAATCCAGCCAACGACCACGCCCAAAAATAAACTGGCGCAGACTTCCGGTCCAATAATAAATCCGGCGGCGAGGGCAGCAGGACCAAAACCCAAGCTAATTCCAAAGAGTGCACCCCGCGCTTTAAACCAAATGGGTAAAAGGCTTGAAGCAACTTGCACGCCATTTTGTAAAAAAGACACAACCCCTCCCCCTGCAATTCCCGATAAAAGAAATTTCAGAAGGCCCGGTTGATTGGTAGTACTCACTTTTAAAACATTGCCGATTGCCGTCCCTTCCGGGTATTTGAGTTCAGGTAAATTGAGCAAAATGCGACGAAGCGGAACGGATAGGAAAACCCCAAGCACCCCCCCTAAAGAAACAATAGCGACAATCGTCCAATAATTAAAATGCGTCCAATAATTAAAAATCAGCATCGCAGGCAAGGTAAATGCGGCTGCTGAGGCCATCCCTTCGCCTGCTGAGGCAGCCGTCTGAACGAGATTGCATTCATGTACTGAATATTTTTTAAAAAGCCGAAACACGCCAATTGAGAGCACCGCTGCGGGAATGGAGGCTGAAATCGTTATTGAAATCTTTAAGGCAAGATAGGCATTTGCTGCTGCCAGTAAAACCGCCAACATTATTGCAAGCGCTACTGCCTTGATCGTAAAGTTACGCTGAGTATAATCTTGAGTCATAATACATCCTTGTTTTCATTATACAAACCTTTAATTTTCTAATTCGCCTATTGTATATAATTTACGCTTAAAAATAAAGTCTCTTTGGATTAAAAAATTTACCACAAACATAATCGCCTCAGCAATGACTTTAGCAGTGACGACATGCCAATGGAGTTTGGCCATAAATTCCGTAATCAATAGCCAGGCCATCACCCCTGAAAAGCACGCAAGTATAAGATATTTTGGCACCGTACGCCAGTGGCTGGTATCGGCTCGAAAAGCGTAACGTCTCACATTAAAATAATTAAATGCTGTGGAGACGATTCGCCCACCCGTCAATGCAAAAAGCACACTGGGATGTACGAGATAATAAATCAAAATAAAAATGCCGTAATCGACTAAAGCACTTAAAACGGCAATGAGGGAAAAACGCAATAATACAAAATAAATGCGCAAAGAATCTTGAAGCGGACGGAAACTTGAGTGTTTATTGCCCTCAATGTAAACCGTTTGAATCGGAATTTCAAGGACAGGAATGCCCCAATGTTTGCTACGGATCAGCATATCGAGCTCAAACTCATATCCGTTGGCTTCAATATGCAATAAATGCTTAATCATATTTTTAGGAATGCCCCGCAATCCCGACTGGGTATCAAATAAATTTAAGCCCACGACCAGCCGAAAAGCATGGCGCGTAAAAAAATTACCGATGAGGCTGCGCCAGGGGGTGCCTTTATCAAACTTGCGCCCGCCAATAATGAGATGATCTTTATGTTCAATTAAAGCCTGCGCCACCCGGCAAGCATCTTCTACCGTGTGTTGGCCATCTGCGTCAATAGTCACTACGCCGAGCGCATCCGGATACTGATACCCAATATGGTTCAGCCCCGTTTTAAGTGCGGCCCCTTTGCCTTGGTTGGTAGCGTGATTTAAAAGCGTGACTTCCGGAGGAAGTGCTTGAAAAAGCGTATCACAATCCGATCGACTGCCATCGTTGACCACCACAATATGTTGAAAAACCTGTTGCGTTCTGATCTGATAGAGATAGTTCAGTAAGTCTGGACTTGGATTATAGGCGGGAATAAGTGCAATCAGCATGGGTAATGTCGCCCACTATATAAACTAATCCAGGCAATAAAACTCATTCCGACTGCGTTTAACGCAAAACCACTATCGGTGAACCCCATCAGCACAAACATGAGCCACACGCCTCGAAGCAGAACTCGATCGCGCGGGGGTAAAGATCGTGTTAACTTCCAGACCATATACAGCCAGGCACAATAGATCAATAATCCAATTAAACCCAGTTCAAAGACGATATAAGCGTAGGCATTATGGGGATCGTTGAGTTGCATGTCCTTTGCCTGTTCAGAAAAAATGTCTTCATGAACGCACTTAAAACTGCCGATTCCGGTCCCTAACAAAGGATGCTTTTTCACAACCTCATAAGTTTCAGAAAGAAAAGAGAGACGCGCGCCCAAGGAATTGTTTATCCCTATTTCCTGAACATTGCTCACCTTCTGAAAAGCAATCACGTTATCTACTCCGAGATCAATCCGGGCCTTCAGGTTTGGAATG
>JBMDXV010000203.1:0-1996 GCA_048594525.1 Gammaproteobacteria bacterium
TGTGTTTTTTTGTAAAAAGGAGTATTTGCGGCTGTTTTAAGCATCATCCTTCGTCCAAAAATATTTCGATTACTCCTGAAAAAATCCAGAGTCCTATTTTTGGAAAACTCCAAAATCCATGTTCGACAGACTCCTAGCCAGCAAACAGGATCTCGAAAACGCAAAAACGGATCTCAAGCAGGAGATCGCTCTTAAAATTGCACTCACTGAAGCGCACGTTGAAAACAAAATAACTGAAGTCAAAAGTGAACTGAAGCAAGATATTGCTGAACTCAAAGGCTCCGTTCATTTCTTAACGAAATTATTTTTTGGCAGTGTCTTTCTGATTCTGGTTGATATCGCGATTTCCCTGCTCCACGCTATTAACGCTTGAACTAATTTGACCCTGCTCCAATTCCATGCTTTTTCCTGAGCCTGATACAATATCCTTCAAAAAGAGAGAGTGCCCCATGTTTGAACGCTCTAAAGGAGAAACAGCAAAAAAGTATTTGGTCGTCGGACTCGGCGAAACCGGCGAGAGTGTTTTACGCTTTTTGAAAAAACAAAATATAACGTGCATCCCCTTTGACACACGCAGCCAGATGGGCGGGCTACATGATCCGACGCAAGTGAACTGGAGTGAAATCGAAAAAGTGATTGTGAGTCCAGGCGTCCCGCTGACGGAATTAGTCGTTAAGGAAGCTAAAAAACATCATTTACCGCTTGTGGGCGATATTGAGCTTTTTTATGAACACGCCCAGGCTCCCATTATCGCCATCACGGGAACGAATGCTAAAAGCACAGTCACCACGCTTGTGACTGAGATGCTGAATGCCGCAGGCGTTGTGGCTAAAATGGGCGGCAATATCGGCATCCCGGCTTTAGACCTTTTGCAAGAGGCGGCGCCTGATTTTTATGTCCTTGAACTCTCCAGCTTTCAGCTGGAACTCCTCTCCGCGTTTAAAGCATTGATTGCCACCGTCTTAAACATCTCTTCTGATCACCTCGATCGACACGGCACTATCAACCGGTACCAAGCGGTGAAAGAGCGGATTTATCAACGCTGCTCCTACCCCATTGTGAATCGCGCACTTGATTTACTGGAGCCTGATTTTTCGGCAGAACAAATTTGCTTCAGTTTTGGGCTCGATGTACCGGAAGATGCCTCTGCTTTCGGACTCAGGGATCACGCGGGCATGCTGTATCTCGCTCAGGGCGACACTTTAGTCATGGAAGTGGCCCATCTCTCACCAGGGCTTGCTGGTCAACATAACCTTGAAAATGCCTTGAGCGCTTTGGCGATTACCGCCCCGCTTAGGCTCCCGCTTTCGCCTCAACTTGACGTCCTACGGAATTTTAAAAGCCTTCCCCATCGCTGTGTGCTCGTGCGTAAAGTCAATGGCGTGGAATGGTATAATGATTCGAAAGGAACCAATGTCGGTGCCACCCTAGCAGCGATAAAAGGAATTGGTCCCAAAAGCAAAGCGCCGCTTATTTTGATTTTAGGCGGTGTTGCAAAAGATCAGGATTTTTCAAGCCTCTCGCCCGCCATTTCCCGCTATGTGCGAGAAGTGATTATTTTTGGTCAGGATCGCGTGGCCATTCATCGGGACTTGAAGGGCATTCCCCGCCATGTTCTGGAAGGCTCTTTTAGCACTATTTTAGCGCAAGTTAAAGAGCGTTCCAGACCCGGCGAAACAGTTTTATTTTCTCCGGCCTGCGCAAGCTACGATATGTTTAAAAATTTTGAAGATCGGGGCGAGCAATTCACTCGGATTGTGCTAAGTTTTTAGCTCAACTTATGCTTTCATTCTTAAAGTAAGGCGTGGCCAGAATTATTTTTGATAAGCTTTAAAAAAAAACAAATTTAGCTTTGAAATAAACTAAAAATGCATTATAGTGAGCCTCTTGCAAAATTATTTTCAAAATAGCAATCCAAAATAAATTAGTTCCTCTCATTTTCATCCAAAAGTCAAAAGTGGTTAATTATTTTACAAGTTGATTTATTTATATTCAT
>JBMDXV010000204.1:0-4720 GCA_048594525.1 Gammaproteobacteria bacterium
CTCCCTGAGGTCTAACTGATAAAACGTTATCAAATATAGCGAGGCCTGTAAAACAAATTTTGCCTCAGCGACGTCAAACCTTAGGACTGAAGTCTTTTTCGCCTGAAGGCGAAGGTTTTTACCAAAAATGGGACAATAAAAATTTCCGGCCTCGTCTACTCTCTCATCCAAAACAGATTGCCAATCATATAAAAGTGAACGAAGATTTCCCTGATCAGGCTTTAAAAAAAGCTCGCCTGTATACAGCGCATTGCTCAAGTGCTGTAAAATGGACTCTTGTAATTCCGCCATCCCATCCCCTTTCATAGCAGACACCCAAACACGGAAAGGGACTTTGTCCTCAGCGTGATCCACGCGAACTGAAAAATTTTCACATAAGTCAATTTTATTCATCACTTCTAACAAAGGCCGTTCCCCAGCTCCGATTTCATGGAGCACTCTTAAAACTTGTTCCTTTTGAAGTGGATAATCCGGATGAGAGGCATCCATGACATGCAAGAGCAAATCAGCCTGACACGTCTCTTCGAGTGTGGCTTGAAAGGCATCAATTAGTTGATGCGGGAGATTACGGATAAATCCCACCGTATCTGCAAAAATAATCTCACCAAAATGTGGTAAATTAAAATGTCGTAAAGTGGGATCAAGCGTTGCAAAAAGTTGATCTGCAGCATAAACATCGGCCCGAGTAAGCTGATTAAACAAGGTCGATTTTCCTGCATTGGTATAGCCTAGCAGTGCAATCAATGGAATTCTTGATTTTTGCCGTAAAGACCGGCCCAATTGCCTTTGGCTTTTCACCTTTTCAAGTTCAAGACGGATAGCCTTTATTTTTTGACGAATCAACCGCTTATCAATTTCAAGTTGTGTTTCGCCCGGTCCACCTCTGACCGCGATGCCGCCTCGTTGCCGCTCCAGATGCGTCCAGCCTTTCACAAGGCGCGTCGATTGATATTGCAACTGGGCCAGTTCAACCTGCAAATGACCTTCATGCGTTCTCGCACGCTTCGCAAAAATTTCTAAGATCAATGCTGTTCGACTGATTACTTTTACGCTTAAACGTTTTTCGAGATTTCGCTCTTGCGAGGGCGATAAGTCGTGATTAAAAACAACCAAGTCAGCATGATATTGAGCTAAAAGATGCTCAAGCTCTGTGACTTTGCCAGATCCAATAAAAAAAGCCGGGTCGCGTGACATACGATGGGCATGAAGAACCGAGACAGTGGAAAACTCTGCTGTTCGAGCAAGTTCTTTAAGCTCATCTATATCAGGAACATCCTGATGGTAGACTTCAACCTGAACCAAAACAACATGTTTCAAGCTTATACTTCCGTCCGTTCTTGATTCTGACTTTGCTTAGAAAGAATCCAATTAATACGTGTAGGCTGAGCTGGAACAATGGTAGAAATGGAATGCTTGTATACTACTTGACTGGTATGATTATGAGTCAAAATGACCACACAATCATCAAAAGCCTCTACTTGCCCTAACAATTTAATACCATTCACTAAGTAAATAGAAACCTGCCCTTTTTCACGCAGCAATGTATTGAGAAAATAGTCTTGAAGTGAAGCATATTGTGTCATAGGTAGCTGTCCTTATTATTATTTAGGCCCATTTGGATGCTATTTAAGCATAACACAACTTCAAGTTTTTGTCTATAGAGTCAGCTCACTTTAGACCCAAAGGCTTATGCTAATACAGGCTTCTTAGTACGAGCACGACGAGGTTTTTTATCACTGATTTCATTGCGCTCAATCCAATCATATAAAGTTTGAGGATGGCAATCGACTAATTTTGCTATAGAGGCCTTGCTGATAGACAGTTCTAAATAGCGCATAATATCTTTTTTAAATTTATCAAGTTTCAATGATTTGTTCTTGCGACCCTTGGGACGGCCCAAAACAATTCCAAATTCTTGCCGTTTCATAATGGCATCAAGGTTACGCTTAGAAACGAAGTCGTTTTCAATTTCTCGCGAAAGACCGATCAGCGCAAAAAAGTCACTAACGGGTTCTGCTTTAAAGACAAGGCCATATTTAATAAACTGAATATGAACCCCCTTTCTTAACGCAGCTTCTAAGAAACTTAAAACCTGTGTATGGGAACGTGCAAGATTTAATGCATCGAGCACTGCAATGGTATCTCCTTTTTGAGCAGCTGCGAGCACATCATTTAAAACGCGTTTATTCCAATCCAACATTAATGGCGAATCTTCCACGACTGTTTTAGCATTTTTAAAATGGAAATTTGCATACTCTGTTAGACTTTCGACCGAAGCTTGATTAGAAACATAAATAAAAGTATTCATACTTATTTACCCCTTTTCATTTTTAATATAAATCCCGAGCTAATTCTACAGAACTAAAAACTAAAAGCAAGATTTATAGAGAACACCATATATTTATTGTTATAAAATTACATTTAAACATTAATCTATAAAAATATCAAAATAAAAATGCGCAAAGGTTCAAAATTGCAATCTGCAATACAACATTAATTTTTACTACACAATACTTAATTTTTCAAAATAAAATGATTCATTTTTTTAACAAATAATGCAGGATTAGATAGTATACCACCTTCTGCAAGTAAAGCTTGATCAAATAAAAAAACCGCCCATGTTTGAATTTCATCCTCAGCTTGAAGGGTCAATAACTTTTGAATCAATTCATGTTGCGCATTGATTTCCAAGATGGGCTTTGAGCTTGGCAAGGTCTGACCAGCGCTTTCCATCATCCGCTGCAAATGAAGCGACAGTCCTTCCTCATCGGCTATAAGGCAAGAAGGAGAGTCCGTTAAACGCTTTGACAAGCGCACTGTTTTAACTTGGCTCTCTAAAATTTTTTGTAATTGCGCGATTAAAGAATGAAATTTTTTATCCTGCTCCACCTCTGCTTCTTTCTCCTCTTGCGAGCCAGCAAAATCAATATCTCCCTTGGCAATGGAAAGCAATTTTTTTTCTGCATATTCTTTTAAATAACTCATCGCCCATTCATCTACCCGGTCTATGAGCAACAATACTTCTATGCCTTTTTTCTTAAAAATTTCAAGGTGAGGACTATTTTCTGCTGTCGTCCGGTTCTCGGCAATAATATAATAAATCTCTTTTTGCTCAGGTTTCATCCGAGCGACATATTCTTTCAGGCTCGTTATCTCTTGACTAAGACTTGAGTGAAAACGGCATAATTCCGCTAGCTCTTTCTGATGCTGAAAGTCCTCGGTCAGCCCTTCCTTGAGAATCACACCAAACTGACCCCAGAATTCCTGATATTTTGACGCTTCTTTCTCAGCCATCTTTTTCAAAAACTGTAGGATTTTCTGAACCAGACCCGTTTTAATCTTTTCGCTTAAAGGGTTGGTTTGTAAAATTTCCCGTGAAACATTCAACGGAAGATCACTGGAATCGACGACCCCGTTTATAAATCGAAGATAGTTGGGCAGTAAGTCCGCATTGTCCATGATAAAAACACGCTCAATAAAGAGTTTCAGTCCGTGTTTTTGCTCTCGCATAAACATATCTTGGCTTCGCACTTTAGGGAGATATAACAAAGCCGTATATTGCTGCTTTCCCTCCACTTGAAAATGGAGCCAATCCAGAGCGTCATGAAAATCATGGCTGATGTGGCGATAAAAATCCTGGTACTCGGTCGGCGTGATTTCATTTTTATTGCCTGCCCACAAGGCCGCCCCACTGTTGGCCTGTTTAAATTTGACTTCTTTCTCGTCATCCTCACGCAATAGAATAGGAACTAATATGTGATCGGAATATTGACGGATAATCTCTTGTAATCGCCACATATTCAAATATCCATCAGCGTCTTGTCTGAGGTGCAAGATCACTTGGGTGCCCCGTTCAGCAGACTCAGTTGGTTCGATTTTAAATTCGCCTTCTCCGATGGATTCCCATTTCACGCCGTCCGTACTTTTCAAACCGGCCTTACGCGTGATCACCGTCACTTTTTCAGCCACCATAAAAGCAGAATAAAATCCTACGCCAAATTGACCGATCAGATGCGAATCTTGCGCTTCTTTTTTAGATAGCGCGTCCAGAAAAGCTTTTGTTCCGGACTTGGCGATGGTACCGAGATTTTCAATGACCTCGTCCGCCGTCATCCCGATCCCGTTATCCTGTACTGACAAGGTCTTGGCTTTGGCATCAAAATCCACCGTGATTTTTAAGTCACTTCCCCCCTCAAGTAAATGGGGATCTGAAACGCTGAGAAAGCGGAGTTTATCGCACGCATCCGAGGCATTTGAAATCAGTTCTCGCAGAAAAATATCCCGGTTACTGTAGAGAGAATGAATCATTAATTTCAATAAAGATTTCACTTCAGCTTGAAAGCTAAACGTATTCGCTTGCGTGGATTTTGTCATCATCTTCCTTTTTATCTGGTAGGCTCATTGTATGGGGATGAAGCTTAAAATTTCAAGTCAGCATCAAGCTTGCATTCACCTCTCTAATTCTCACGTGACAACTCACGCGGCCCTTCTTCTGTCAACGCTACTTGTCGGCTACGTAAGCCTGATTTTAAATGGTTAAAATTTTTAAGGGCGGCGTCACGATAATCCCTTAAATCCACTATAGCTGACCCGACAAAGTTTCTCATAAAAATGTATAATTGGATTTTTATTTTTTATAGTAGAAATGAAGGCATATAGTCAAGACTTAAGAGATTGTGTAATAAAGATTCATACGGTGGATAATATGAGGGCATCAAAG
>JBMDXV010000205.1:0-11752 GCA_048594525.1 Gammaproteobacteria bacterium
AAACTGCCAGGAGCATGGTGGACTGTCGATCATGCTGCCAACATAATCGCTTTGCGCACTTGTCGTGCAAATCATAACTGGGAGGCTTATTGGCTAAAGCAGGCTGCTTGACCTGACCGCACTTTTATTCACACCCGTTGCCGAACGCAGACCCTAAACCTGAATTCGTGCCGACGACATTATTGAGGTAACTTGCGCCAAAATTATAGTGCATGCTACCGAACTTTTCATTGAGGTAGGCTGAAAATAAGCCGTTAACGGAGTCATTGACACTGCTGCTATTGTTGTAAGCCGAGGCCACTAAAGTCACAGGGCCGAATACGCCTTCTGCGCTCGCTTGATTGGTGGGGGAGACCCGAAACACATTGGTAGTCAAGGTGTTGTTTAAGGGCCCGTTGCCGCTGAAACTACCAAAGGGTAAATAGGTTGAACCCAGCGTCACAAAGAGGGGAGAGGTATTGTTAAGCTGGCCCAAGATTAAAAAAGCCCGGTCAATGGCGAGGCTGTCAGAGGGTAATGTATTTTTAAGCGATATAAAACCTAAAGCGTTTTGGCTGAGGTTGGCTTCGGTGAATAAATAGAGTTTTGTAAAGGCGACGCTTGTGCCGCTGCTTCCGTTTCCATACGGCGTGCCTTGGTGGGTTGTCAGGTTGCTTCCATTCCAGGCTTGAAGGTCCGCTTCGAGTTGCCCGCCTAATACAACCGTAGGCGTTGCGCTATTGCGATTTTTGACGAGTTGAAGGGGCATTTGCACTTTCGATAAGGTGCCGAAGGGAGAGGCTGTATCAAGGCCAACGCCCAATCCGCCCGCGGGTGTTCCCATTGCATTCACTTGCGTTTGCAAAGCGTTGATTTGGGCTTGCAGCGCGCTGAGGGCAGCGTTGGTATCTGCAAACAAGGAACTCGTGGTCAAAGCAAATAAGCTAGCGGTAACAAGTTTCAGTTTCATAGCTCTCCTTTTTTAAGTAAAGTCAATGTATTCGCGGGTTTCAGCGCGTTCGGGGTTTGCAAAAAACGGTGCAGTTTCATTCATTTCTATGATTTTCCCTTCTTTCATAAAAAGGGTGTAATCACCTAAACGTTTTGCTTGGGCAAGATTATGTGTCACCATGATGATGAGGTAATCGCGCCTCAGGACATGGATCAAGGCTTCAATTTTTTGCGTGGATGCGGGATCTAGCGATGAGGTCGGCTCGTCTAACAGCACTACACTCGGATTGGTCGCGAGGGTACGTGCAAGGCAAAGGCGCTGCTGCTGGCCGCCTGACAGCGCAAAGGCGGAGCGTTTAAGATTGCTTTTGACTTCGTCCCACAAACCGACGGATTGGAGGAGTCTTTCGACTTCTGACTTGAGTTCAGCGGCCGAAAGTTTGCGGTGCAGTTTTAAAGCAAACGCAATGTTATCGAAAATAGACAGGGCAAAAGGCGTAGGCTTTTGAAACACCATGCCGACTTTGGCACGCAGGGCTTGGAAATCAATTTTCTTTCCGAGGATGTTGAGGCCATCCACTTCCACTTCGCCCTGTGCTTTATGCGAAGCATGCAAGGCATCCATCCGGTTAAAGACGCGAAGCAGGGTAGACTTACCCGAACCCGAAGGCCCAATTAAAGTATAGACGCGCTTGTCCTCCAATCGGAGATTGATGTCTTTTAAGGTGTGACGGGATTCATAATAAAAATTGAGGTGTTTAACGGTAATCATAAAATATTCCTTTTGCCCAGAAAATAGCGGGCGATCAGACTCGCTAAGAGAACAATCACAATCATGAGAAGGGCGCCTGCATTGCTGAGGGCTTGCCAATGGCTGTCGGGGCTCATTGCAAAATTGTACAAAGTCACCGGGAGGCTTGCCGTGGGTTCAAAAAAGTTAGTGCTGAGGAAACTACTGCTGAGGCTCGTGAATAAAAGCGGCGCCGTCTCACCGAAAATCCGTGCAAACGCTAAGATAATCACACCGATTAAACCTTTATAAATTGATAAAATCAGTAGCTTCACCACGATTCCTTCCCGAGCCCCCAGCGCAAATCCGGCTTCTTTTAAAGCAGGCGGGAGGGTCAAGAGTAAGTCTTCGCTGCCCCTTGCAACCACAGGAATGGCGAGGAGGGAGAGGGCAAGACCTCCCGCAAACGCAGAAAAATGCCCCATCGGAACGACGACCAGGAGATACACAAACAAACCAAACAAAATCGAGGGTAAGCTCAAGAGTGTATCGTTGATAAGTTGAATGAAAACAACCCATGTTCTTTGTTTGTGGATGACGAGAATGCTGCCCAAGAGTATCCCGAATGGAATGGCAATCAATAAAGCAAAACCGACCATCTCCAGGGAACCCAATAGCGCATTGAGCAGGCCCCCGTCTACGCCGGGCGGAGGGGTCATCTTGATGATTAGATCGAGGTTCAAAGCGGACTTACCATTTTCAAACAAAGTATAGATGAGATTCACAATCGGTATAAAAAAAGCAATTAAGAGAAGGATTCCGACGAGGCCAAAGCATTTCGATTTAAGCGATCTCATACGAGGCCCTCCTTCCTGAGTAAAATGCGGGCGAGGACGATGACAGAGAGACTCATGCACAGCAGGATCAAGCCTAAGCCAAATAAGCTTTGAGGATAGAGCGCACCGATGGCTTCGGAAAATTCATTCGCAATACTCGCAGACAAGGTGGTTGCAGGCATGAATAAAGAACGCGTCAGTTGATGGGAGTTCCCGAGCACAAAGGAAACCGCCATGGTTTCACCGAGGGCGCGCCCCAGGGACAAAACAACCGTTCCCCACAAAGGACGCTTTAATTGCTTGCGATAGAGAGAAAAAAGTTCGCCTTTATAACAGCCTATGCCATAAGCCGCTTCCCGGGTATAAGGCGGAATTTGCGACATTAAATCGGTCATGAGCGCAATCATCATCGGTAGGATCATCAGAGTCAAAACCAAGGCTGCTGTCAAAAGTCCAAGACCGATCACGGGCCCCTGAAATAAAGCGCCAATCACAGGAATATTCCCAAGATGGTTCTGCAAAAAGGGCTGAACGGACGTACTCATCAGCGGGATCAATACCAGCATCCCCCAAATTCCATACACAATACTCGGTATACCCATGCTGAGGTCCATCAATAAACGAATTGTCTTCCGGAGCTTTTCCGGTAAATATTCCTGGATGATAAAGGAGACGATGATACTGATCGGCAGTGCAATCATTACCGCCAATAAGGCACTCACCAAGGTTCCTATAATGGCCGAGAGCGCGCCAAACAAAGGCCCGCCGGGATTCCAGTCGCTATGAAATAAAAACCCCCACCCAAAAGCTTGCCAGGCTGGAAAGCTTTTATACAGGAGCAAGCCAAACATGCCAAAGAGGAGGGCAACCAAAAAGACTAAAACAAAGGTTCGTGAGAGCCTATACATCTTTATTTTCCGGCAACCGGAACATAGTCTAAAGATTTTGCAACTTCAGGATGCGCGAAGCAATAACTGAAAAATGCATTTAAGGCCTCGTTATCAGCGCTCTTGGCAGGCATTAAAATATAGGTGGTTGCCATTAAGGGAGGGGTCTTGGCAATGGCGAGATTGTTTTGCTTCGCATAAGCATATTCGACATAACCCACCGCGCCCGGTATGGTTTTAACAAAATTCGCAACGCCTGCATTTCCTTTTGCGCCGACGCCTGTAGGCCAAGAAACGACAGTATCAGAACCAATTTTGCTACTGAATGTAGGAGAAACGCCAGCAAGATAATGCGTAAAATTATACGTCGTTCCTGAACCATCTGCCCGATATATGGGGGTTATCGCTTGGTGGGGAAGAGTCATGCCCGGATTGAGTTTTTTAATCGCAGGATCATCCCAATATTTGATTTGACCAAGATAAATATCAGCAACGGTCGGCCCGTCTAAAGTGAGCGTACCATTCACCTTCAGATTTTCACTGATGACAATTTCGCCCTCAACCAAAGGAAACTGGGTGAGCTTTGAAGAGGCTAAATCAGCGGAATCAAGCGGTTTATCCGTTGCGGCAAACGATACCGTGCCTGCTTTGATCTGCGCAATCCCGCCTGCTGATCCCAAAGCCTGATAATTGATTTGTGTTCCCGTCGCGCTTTGGTAGTTGCTTGCCCAAACGCTGAGCACGGGATAAACAAAAGTAGAACCCGCGCCTGTAATGGTTGTGCCCGCAAAAGCAAACGTGCCGATACAACCCGATGCTAAAAGGAGTGCTGATATAATACGTTTCATATGTTTAGTCCTTATGGTTTAGGTTTTAGTTTTTTTACAATGCGGATGATAATGTGTTATTGTGAAAATAAGAAGAACTTTATGTGATAAAAACTTCACATCTCTCATACTCTTTTAATTAAAGATGAAGGACAGATATAAGTGAGCACTCAAGTAGAAATCAGAGCGCGTTGCCGAGTGACTTCATATAAAGCAATTCCTGTAGACACCGACACATTGAGGCTTTCCGTTTGGCCTGTCATCGGAATCCGAGCGAGAAAGTCACAATGCTCTTTTGTGAGGCGTCTTAAACCGGTGCCTTCATTCCCTAAAATCAAAATGGTAGGCAAGGTGAAGTCGGTCTCAGAGAGGGCGAGGTCTGCTTCTCCTGTTAAGCCAATTAGCCAGAATCCCGCGGCTTTGGCTTTTTTAAGGGATTCGCTAAGGTTGGTTAAAATCACAATCGGAAGAATTTGACTGGCGCCGCTTGATGTTTTGTGTACAGCAGCGTTGATAGGCGCAGATTTATCTTTAGGGATAATCACGCCATCCGCCCCAAAAGCTTCAGCAGAACGAATACAAGCGCCTAGATTATGAGGATCGGTGATTCCGTCTAAAGCCACAATCAAACGATTGCGCGATAAAGAGCGTTCGATTAATGTGTCGAGGCTCATCATAAATTCAGCAGGCTTTTCATCTTCCCGCAAAAGGGCCACGACGCCTTGATGGCTTTTACCATATTCATCGAGGGTTTTGCGTTCAACCAGACGAGTTGGAATACCCTGTGTCTTCGCCTCATTTAACAGGTTTTGCATTTTGGGGTCCATGCGCTCTTTGAGAATGAGCAGGCTGCCGATGGGTGCTTTATTTTGCAAAGCGGCCAAAACAGCGTGAAAGCCAAACAGATGGGAAAGTGCGTTCAAATTTGATATCCTTAAGTTTTGACAAACTATACGCAGTCTTGCCTCAAAACACAATCCAAATTGATTTTGATGAATATGACCGAATCATGAAGCGGGGCTCGGGGGGACGAAGCCTCCTGTTAAAAGCGGTTGGCTTAAGCAAGACAAAGGGATTGCGAATTTTAGATGCAACTGCAGGCCTAGCGCGCGATAGTTTCTTTATGGCCAAGTTTGGAGGATGTGTCACTGCGATTGAGCGCTCACCTGTCTTGGTGGAGATGATTCATGCGGCACACAAAAAAAGGGCAGGGGGCTTTGAGTTTATTGCAGGAGATGCCATTGATCTGATTCCACGCCTGCCTCCTTTTGATGTGATTTATCTTGATCCCATGTTTCGAGAGGAAAAATCAGCCAAAGCAAAAAAGGACCTCCAGTTTTTACAGTCGCTTCACCATGGTGCAAAAGAAGATTCTGCGGATTTAATTAAGCTTGCTCTAGCTACTGCCCGCATAAAGGTTGTCGTAAAACGTGCGCGCCTCGCACCTTTTTTAGGAGGTCTCAAACCGAATTGGAGCATTCAGGGGCAGTCGATACGTTTTGATGTTTATCTACCCAATAATGTTCAGGCTTAACCTCAAAGGTGATGAGGCTGCATTCAAGCATGCCGTTTAAGAATTGATATTGTTTTTTGGGGCGCATCCGCACGGCTTTAACAGGCGTAGTATCTTGCGTAAAAATCCCGAGCTTCCAACCTTCAAGCTTTGCTTTAATGCTTTTGCCGAGAGCGGCGTAGAGAGCTTCAATTCCTTGCGTTTCTCCTTGCATCAGCCGCTTTCCGTACGGGGGGTTGGTTATTATTAAGCCTTTTTTTCCTTCGACTAAAGGCGAGTCTAAGTGGCTCACGTCTCTTTTTTCAAGATGAACCTGGTGGGTTAAATTGAGTTTGCGAAAATTTTCGCTCGCTGAAGCCAAGGTACGTGCATTGATGTCAAAGCCAATAATGGGAAGGTTGCGTTCTTGCAGGTTTTTTTGATGACGAAGTTTTGCATCGGCAATGAGCGTTTTCCAGGTATGAGGTTGGTGTCCGCGCCATGTGAGAAAACTAAAGTAATCGCGAAACAAGCCGGGTGCAATGTCATAGGCCATCATCGCCGCTTCAATGAGGAGGGTTCCTGCGCCGCAGCAAGGGTCGAGGATGATGGCATCCTCTTTTTTCAATATTTCAGGCCAGCCTGAACGGATGAGGAGGGCTGTTGCCAGTGTTTCTTTTATAGGAGCGACGCCGGTCTCGGTGCGTAAGCCGCGGCGATGCAGGCTTTCTCCTGCAAAATCAAGATAAAGCACCCAGGCATTCTCCCGGACATGCAGCTGAATCACTATGTCAGGGCGTTCGCTTTGAATGCTGGGGCGGGTACCTGTGCGTTTGCGGAATTGGTCGACAATCGCATCCTTGGCAATCTGAGCCATAAAATGAGGGTGCGTTAGTGTGGGATGCCGACCGCTCACATCAATGCGAAAGGTTTGCGTTTCGCGAAAATGGGTGCTCCAGTCGATGGTCTGAATCGCCTGATAGAGGGCTTGGCGATCAGCGGCCTCAAAGCGCTTGAGTTCTAAAAAAATATGATGGGCCAAGCGGGACCATAAGCAGGCACGATACGCTGTTTCTACATCGCCTTCAAACGCAACGCCGAGATGGGTGGCTTTGGCAGATTTTACGCCGAAGGTTTTCAGCTCTTCTAATAAAAGAGGTTCCAGGTTCTTAGCCGTACTTGCAAAGAAGCGCATAATTAAAACCGATCAGGGCGGGCATAAGCCCATGTTTTTGCGAAATATTCTGGCACATTCGGGCCTAAAAGTTCGCCCGGATTAATGGATCTGCCGCAGGAATGGTAAATTTCTTCATAGCTTTGAAAACCCATGGGGCTCACGCGCCGCAGGATGTGACTTGGCTTTAATTCGCTGGGGTTTGAGAGTCCCATCGCCCCAATCAATTCTAAAAAGCTATGCAGCGTGATGGCATGAAAATGGGCTACCCGATCTTTTTTATCCTGCACCACGAGGCCTTTTTGCAGGCGAGGATCTTGCGTTGCAACGCCAGTTGGGCAGGTATTCATATTGCATTGCATGGATTGAATGCAGCCTGTAGCCATCATCATCGCACGGGCCATGTTACAGATATCCGCGCCGAGCGCAATTTTGGTGACCATATCAAATCCGGTTGCGACTTTTCCGGCCACAGCGATTTTGACCTGATCCCGAGCATTGATGCCGATTAAAGTATTATGCACATAACTCAAGGCATAGTTGAGCGGCATGCCAACGTGGTCTACAAATTCAAAGGGAGCAGCGCCTGTCCCGCCTTCTGCGCCGTCAATCGTGATGAAGTCCGGGTAAATTTGCGTTTCGAGCATGCCTTTACAAATGGCCATGAATTCGTGTGCATAGCCCATGCAAAACTTAAATCCCACGGGTTTTCCCCCGCTCAAGTCTTTTAATTTTTGGATGAACTGCATCATTTCAATGGGATTGCTAAAGGCAGAATGTTTGCCGGGAGAAATCACATCAAAGCCCATCGGGGCTTTTCTGATTTTGGCAATTTCTTCTGTTAATTTGGCTGCGGGTAAAATGCCGCCGTGTGAGGGTTTGGCCCCTTGCGAAAGCTTGAGTTCGATCATTTTCACTTCAGGGCGACAGGCTTCGACTGCAAATTCGTCCGGAGCAAAATTTCCGTCATTATCCCGGCAACCGAAATAGCCCGTACCGATTTGCCAAATCACATCCCCGCCCATTAAATGATAAGGACTCAAGCCGCCTTCTCCTGTTGCCTGAGCGAAGTGGCCTATTTTGGCGCTGAGGTTCATCGCCATCACGGCATTGGCCGAGAGTGCGCCAAAACTCATACCCGAAATATTCAGGCGTGAGGAATCATAAAGCTGTTTACAGGCCGCGTTACCGACGATAATTCTCGGCTCCACTTCTGCTGCTTTTTTGGCATTCATGGAATGCAGCACCCATTCATAGCCAACCGCTAAAATATCCCGCTGGGTTCCAAAGGGAATAGTATCCTGAATATTTTTGGAACGTTGATAGATGAGGCTCCTAGTCTGTCGATCAAAGGGCCGCTCTTCCTGGTCATTCGCAATAAAGTATTGTTGAATTTCAGGACGGATGAATTCAAAAATGAACCGCAGATGGCCTAATATGGGAAAATTGCGGAGGATGGCATGTTTTGTTTGCGTGATATCATAGACATACAAAATAATTAAAGGCACGAGAACCAACAGAAACCACCGCACATCATGGAGCATCACGAGCAGTAAAAAAATACACAATAAAACAAAAGCAAAGCTTCCATAAAATTTATTGCGCATGATGCCCCCGGTTGATCTTATAAGCTGTAATACAGTTTAAATTCTAGTGGATGGGTTGCCCGATTCAATTCAATCACTTCCTGCTGTTTTAAATCGATGTAAGCGGCCAACATATCTTTGCTAAACACATTGCCTTGTGTTAAGAAAGTTGAGTCTTCTTCCAATGCACGCAAGGCTTCTTCAAGAGAACCTGCCACATGCGGAATCCGTTTTTGCTCTGCAAGCGGGAGCTCATAGAGATCATGGTCCATTGGGTCCCCAGGATGGATTTTTTTGCTGATCCCATCGAGTCCTGCCATGAGCAATGCAGAAAAAGCCAAATAGGGATTAGAGCAGGCATCGGGAAAGCGGACTTCAATCCGTCTTCCTTTATCGCTTGGTGCATATGGCACACGGATAGACGCAGAGCGATTACAACTCGAATAAGCGAGTAAGACAGGTGCTTCAAATCCCGGTACGAGTCGCTTGTAGCTGTTAGTCGTGCTGTTTGTAAAGGCATTTAAAGCTTTCGCGTGGTGGATGATTCCACCGATAAAATAGAGAGCAAGTTCTGATAAGTGAGCATAGCCTTCGCCTGCAAACAGATTTTTACCTTTAAGCGAAAGCGATTGATGGCAATGCATCCCAGAGCCGTTATCCCCGACGAGCGGCTTCGGCATAAAGGTCGCTGTTTTACCGTGAAATCGGGCCACTTGTTTTACAACATATTTAAAATACTGACTCTCATCGGCTTTATGGGTGAGGGTATTACATTTCGTCGCAATTTCATTTTGCCCGGCGGTCGCAACTTCGTGGTGATGCGCTTCTACGGGAATGCCCATTTCTTCTAAGGTTTGGCACATGATATTGCGCATTTCAATTCCAGCATCGACGGGGGCGACAGGAAAATACCCCCCTTTTAGCCCCGGCCTGTGACCGAGATTCCCGCCGTCAATGTGTTTGCTTGAATTCCACTCGGCTTCTTCAGAATCAATTTTGTAATTAGTGTTATTGATAGACACTTCATATTGGACGTTGTCAAAGATAAAAAATTCAGGCTCCGGTCCCACCCAGTAGGCGTCTGCAATTCCGCTCTGTTGGAGATAGGCTTCGGCGCGTTTTGCGACGCTGCGGGGATCGCGTTCATAGCCTTTTCCTGTTTTAGGATCAAGCACATCACAACGCAAAATCAAGGTTTTCGCTTCTACAAAGGGATCAATACAAGAAAGTGCTGTAGTATCCGGTTTTAAGATCATATCTGATTCATGAATCGAGCGCCAATTTTTAATTGAGGAGCCATCAAACATTTTGCCATTTTCAAAGAAGGATGCCTCCACAACATGCGCGGGGAGCGTGATGTGCTGCTCTTTGCCCGGCGTATCAGTAAAACGTAGATCGACAAATTCAACGGCTTCGTCTTTTATTTTTTTGAGAAGACGCTCAGACATATTTAACACTCCTTTGATAGTGGGTTGGTGGTTTAGTGGGATTCAGGTGATTCAAGATAACGTTCAGCATCCAGGGCCGCCATGCATCCTGTCCCTGCTGAAGTAATGGCTTGTCGATAAACGTGGTCTGCCACATCGCCTGCAGCAAAAACACCAGGTATGCTAGCTTGCGTGGCTTGTCCCGAGAGACCGGATTGGATCACAATATAGCCGTCTTTCATGGTAAGTTGTTCTTCAAAAATCTGTGTATTGGGCTTGTGTCCGATGGCAATAAATAAGCCGGAGACTGTAATTTTTTTAGAAGTGTCATTTTTAACATTATGAATGCGTATTCCGTTGACACCACTCTCATTTCCAAGGACTTCTTCTAGGGTTGAGTAAAGTTCTAAAACGATTTTACCACTTTTTACTTTTGCCATCAATTTATCGACCATAATTTTTTCTGCACGAAATTGATCTCGTCGATGAATGAGGGTGACTTTGGAGGCGATGTTGCTCAAGTATAGCGCTTCTTCAACAGCCGTATTGCCGCCGCCGACGACCGCGACTTCTTGATCGCGATAAAAAAAGCCGTCACAGGTGGCGCAGGCTGAAACGCCCCGGCCTTTGAACGCGTCTTCCGAGGCGAGACCCAAATATTTCGCGGAGGCGCCAGTTGCGATAATCAGGGCATCGCAGGTATAGGATTTCGAGCCAAACAATTGAAAAGGGCGGACGCTCAAATCAACACGATCAATATGATCATTGATGATTTGCGTCCCAAAACGCTCGGCGTGTTTTTGCATTCGTTCCATGAGAGCGGGGCCCAAGAGTCCTTCAACATCCCCCGGCCAGTTATCGACTTCAGTTGTGGTCATGAGTTGGCCGCCGGGTTCCATTCCTGAAATCAACATGGGCTTTAAATTAGCACGTGCAGCATAAACCGCAGCAGTATATCCGGCGGGGCCTGAGCCTAAAATGATTAAACGAGAATGCGTAGACATAATTTCCTTAAAGTTCACGAGTTAGACATTTGTTCCAGCAAGATAGGGCTCATCTCATTCATATCGTTTGATATCCCATCGGTCGCAGCAGGCTGGCCTGTGCCATCTGTTTCAATTTGCTGGAGCACAAATGAACGATTTTGTTCAAAAGCATTGCGGATTGCGGTATATGGATCAACAGCTGTATTATTGACGGTATTGTAAGCAGGTAAAAGCTCATAAAGTTTTTGAACACCTTGTAGCCCCCAGAGCCCCCAAGTCCACTCTCCTGTCGTTGCATAGGTGAGTGGGCTCATGAAATAGTTAACGGGCAAGCTCACGGCGGAACTGACTGTTCCCGGCCCGAGGAAGGGAATCATAAAGTAGTTAGAGTTGACCCAGCCCCATTTTGCCAGTGTGTAAGAAAAACCTTGTTGGTGCCCGGGAATACCAGCGGCACCAGCAACATCGATCAAACCAAATATTCCGAGGGTAGTGTTTAAAATCAATCGCAGCGTGTCTTTCCCGAAATAGCGCCAGTTCCATTGAAGTGCGTCATTCATCATATCCGGAACCGTTCCAACATTTTGAAGCGCATTGCCTACGCCTGTGCGGAAAAACTCCGGCGTGATGAGTTTATAGGTTGTATTGATGGGCGTACCTACATACTTGTAAAAAGTATCGTTAAATTGATAAACGGTTCGATTATAATTTTCATAAGGATCGGTGGGGTCCGTCGCTGGTGCATTGGCACACCCTGCCAATAAAGAAGTAGCAAGGGCAACACAAGCAATCGACTGCAAAGAAAGCGTCATAGCGGCCATATTAAAAAAATTTTAAGCCATTCTAACCATTTTTTAAGGGAAGACCAAGTTTTATT
>JBMDXV010000206.1:0-1958 GCA_048594525.1 Gammaproteobacteria bacterium
TAGTTTCTTTCTTTGCCATAGAAATAAAATCATAGGCCATAAAACCTTCAGGCAGTAATTTCGGTTTTGACATCGCTGATTCACTTTTATATGTGGAAACGTATTCTAATTAAACCTGGGTACATAATGCAATTGGTATAAAACACTAATCAGCGACGGCATGCTTAAGGTCTTTCTCAGCTTGTTCTTCATGGCCCACCTCATAAAGTTCGCGGAAAATTATCTTAAGTCTAAACTCCAATCCTTATTTAGCAAGCTCTGCTACTTCAGCGGGAGCTGCTGCAGTTTGAGCAGTTGAGTAGCGCTACCAGGTCACCCAGTAGCGCTACTCAACTCGCGTTTGAATAACCGCTCTTCCATTCAACTAAAATTTATGTTAAGGTTCTAAAACCAGTTAAGCCATTTGATTATCAAATATTAACTGGATCATGTGGCAGCCGGGCTTTTAGGCCCTTTTCGCAAAACTCTAAGCTTAAAATCATCAATATTTTTTTGATTTTTATTACTGCCTTTTTAAAATTCTGCACAAATGAATAGGAGAAATATCATGTTTAAACATCGCGTAAAAGAACAAGCAAACAATGCCTTAGATAAAGCCCAAGGGATGGCGGAAGACGCTAAGCAATCCAGTGAAGATTGGCTGGATTATATCATGGATCATCCCTTACAAAGTTTAATTTTTGGCGCCGTTATTGGCCTGGCGATTAGGGGGTTTTTAAAAAAATGAAATTAACCAATTTTGATGGCACAGCTCCGGAGGAGGTTCCGGATACAGCACCGCCTGAGCATATTCCTCCACAAAAGCCGAGAGAAATACCGCCTGAGCAATGGTAAAAATAAAAGGATCGACTATGTTGAACAATTTATTTCAAAGCCTTAAAAGCTATATCCGTTTTGCTGTGCTGCGCTCCCTTCTCTTTTTTGCGTTTTTTATCAGCCTTAATTTATTAACGCTTTTTATGGCAGCCATCATGTATATTGATTGGCACTGGAAACTCGGTGTGATCATGGCGGCTTGCTTGAGCCCTTGGGCGCTTGCCGTGCTGGTTTTAGTAATCTTAACGCTGGTGTATGCTGCAAAATTCAGGAAAACGAAACAGACTCTGTGTCAGTGTAGCGGACGCGGTCTCGGCTCGATTGTCTTCTCAATCGTCTTGGGCTATGTGATGCGAAAAAGAAGATAAAGCATGTCGCTTTACAAATGGTGCCGGAGAGAGGACTCGAACCTCCACGGGTCGCCCCGCTAGTACCTGAAACTAGTGTGTCTACCAATTTCACCACCCCGGCATGAGGGCGTGGATTTTTACAGCTTTTTGCATGCTTGTCAATGCAATAAAGTTTAATCTTTCTGAATCCTTTCAATAACAGGAGATATCATGATAGACCTATTCCAGCTTTTAATAAAAGACCATAAAAAAGTCAAGGCGCTTTTAAATGAAATGTTAGACACCACTCCACGCGCTACGCAAAAGCGCGCAGCTCTTGTCGCGGAGTTGAAATCAGAATTGCTTCTTCATGAACAAAAAGAAGAAAAACAACTCTACCCGCTTCTCAAAACAAAATCTCAAACAGAAGACATGACGCTGGAAGCCTATCAGGAGCATCGTCTGGCAGATGATCTTTTGAAAAAACTTGAAAAAACAGATGTTCAAGATGAAACCTGGGAAGCAAAAGTAAAGGTATTACAAGAATCTTTATTACATCACATCGATGAAGAAGAAGAAAAGAAATTGTTTCCGAAAGCAGAAAAAATACTAACGAAAGAGGAAATTGCTGAAATCACCGCAGGCATCAAAGCAATTCCCCACGCCCAATAGCAGGGCGCATCCAACTCGTTATCGCAACTTTGTCACCTTTTTTTAGATACCAAAATCTGAGCAGGACTTTTGTACGATAGGCATTTTCTTGGTCTATTATTTAACTCATTTTCAACTATCTTAATTGCCTCGTCGCTGACC
>JBMDXV010000207.1:0-2681 GCA_048594525.1 Gammaproteobacteria bacterium
GGTCAGCGACGAGGCAATTAAGATAGTTGAAAATGAGTTAAATAATAGACCAAGAAAATGCCTATCGTACAAAAGTCCTGCTCAGATTTTGGTATCTAAAAAAAGGTGACAAAGTTGCGATAACGAGTTGGATGCGCCCCCTAAACTCATCGACCTTTCTGTCATGGAAGATGATGAAATAAAACAACATGGTAAAGCCGCTTTTTATGAGCTCGTGTCTAAACACATTTTTGATCGTGATATGATGAATCTCGCACATGATCTTTCCGCTCTTTTCAAGGCTTTGACCCTCCCTCGCCATCTATCCAAACATTTGCTAAACTACGTCGTGCGTTCGGGGGATAGTGAAAACTACAAAGAATTTTTAGCATTCATCATTCAAAATACCACAACTGAATTAAAGGAGGATGCCATGACGATTGCAGAAAGACTGAAACAAGAAGGGAAGCAAATAGGCTACCAAGAAGGGATTCATGCGGGTGTTGAGCTTGGGAAGCAAGAAGGCATGCAACAAGGCAAACTAAAAGGCGAGTATGAAAAAGCCATTGAAATTGCCAATAATTTACTTTCACTTGGCTTAGAGGTTTCATCTATTCAAAAGGCAACAGGACTTTCTACTGAACAAATCTTAGCTCTAAAAAAAGTTCATTAACCCACTAGATAAGTTGTGTGGCTTTATCAATTTTTATAGGATTGACTTTTCTCACATAATCTCACATAATCTCACACATGAAAAATGTGGGGAATTAAAGTGGATTGGCAAAATTTCCGCATTCAAAAAAGATTAAATCTGAATCCTATTGTTATAGAGCAAGTGTATGCAATGCTTGCTGAAATTGATGGGGTTAAAAATAGCTGGAAACTCACTGAGCGCCTAATGCCCCAAACAATAGAGCGGCTCACTCATTCTGTTATTGTCACGTCTACAGGTTCTTCAAACCGGATTGAAGGAAATCGTTTGACGGATGCGGAAGTCGAAAATCTTTACAAAAATATACGCATTAAAAAATTTAAAACACGGGACGAACAAGAGATTGCGGGATATTTAGAATGCCTTACGCTGGTATTTAAACATTATCACGAGATTCCCGTTAAAGAATCTTCCATTTTAAAACTCCACAATGATATGTTGATTTATAGTGATAAGGATTCACGTCATAAGGGACACTATAAGTTTGGAAGTAATCGTGTGGAAGCGAAAGACCAAACTGGTCATATCGTAGGCGTTATTTTTGATCCCACCCCTCCTTATCTTGTGCAAAAAGAAATGCAGGAGCTCATCCTCTGGTATCATTGGGCGATCAGCAATAAGATAAAACATCCTCTTATTCTGATTGCCAATTTCATCTTTGAATATCTGGCCATTCATCCATTTCAAGATGGGAATGGCAGAACCAGTCGTTTAATCAGTAATTTAATGCTGTTACAACAAGAATACTTCTTTACCTCTCTTGTTTCGCATGAAAGGATTATTGAAGCAAATAAATTAGACTACTATCTGGCGCTTAATAAAACCCAAGCGACCTGGAAAACAGAGGCAGAGGATATTTCACCCTGGCTGCTCTTTTTTTTAAACGTCATCAACACACAGAGCAAGCAGGCTCTTAAAGTGATTGAGGGAGATCATATCGAATATTTGTTGTCTGAAAAGCAGTTGGCACTTTGGTATTGGGTGTCGAACAGTGCTGATATGGAATTTAGCCGTAAAGATGCAGTAGAGGCGCTTGGCTTTCCCGAACGTACCGTAGAATCGATTATTAAAAAGCTGGTAGATTTGAAAAGGCTGCAGCGGCAGGGACAAGGGAAAGCAACGCGATATAAGGTGGTCGCCTCAGCCGCGCTGATTTGATTTGCCTTCATGAAGGCTTAAGTCATTTTTTTAACCCTTTCGGTTAGATTGAATGTGAGTCAACTCGTGAACAAATCTTAGCTTTGAAAAAAGTCCATTCAGTGTTATAACATGATTACTTTGAGATCGGCCAACGAGGAGACCCGTGCATTTCACTTCCAAAGACATATTCAATCAGCTTATCCGCACCATTGATGCCATGCAAAACTTCCTTGATTCCTCATTAGACGATAAATTGAGCATCGAAGAACTTGAAGAAACCATAACCCGGTTTACAGAAGACCACCGATTACTCACTGAGTGCTTAGATGATTGTGAAGAAGAGCGAGAGATTCCTCCTCAGCAAATCAAGAGAGGTCGGGACAAACTTCTCGTGGCAGCGTTTTTGTTAAAGAGCATAGAAGCTGAACTCCGGTTGGAAAAAGAAGCGAATAAAAAATAAGCTTCTGCTTTCAGATTGAATACATTTCCAAAGTTTTTTTCCTACGCAACATACTGGATTTCTATATTGCAAATCTACACAATCTGAACTAAAATTATTAACCATCATAGGAGAAATGATCATTATGCGCTCATGGTATTTTACTCACCCTGCTCTCACTCTGGGCTTGTCCCTCTTGGGAATGAATGCGGCTTTTGCTCTCGATTGCTCGACAATGGTTAATCAAAGCAATTACTTTTCTGTTCCGGGCGGTGCATCCAACTACTTAACGCAACTATTAATAATGTAACGTCGTTGTTATAATTGTTAATTGTTACCTCTAAATTAAGAGGAGAAGTAGTTGTGAAATTAACAGATAAAGAAAGATGTAAAATTGAGGTTTTGCATCAG
>JBMDXV010000208.1:0-11218 GCA_048594525.1 Gammaproteobacteria bacterium
ATCAAAACTTGGTCTCTCGTGGTAAAAAACCAATCGTTGCTTTAACCGCTTTAATGCGAAAACTCATTGTCGTTGCTAATGCTAGATTAAAAAGCATTGATTATCCTGAAAAAATAATCTTGGAGACATAGTTGATGACAAAAAAAATGAAAAATCAGATTGAAAGTTAAGCCATTGTGTAAGTGAATTATAGTATAAAGGAT
Organism: Gammaproteobacteria bacterium; assembly: GCA_048594525.1. Classification (GTDB taxonomy): domain Bacteria; phylum Pseudomonadota; class Gammaproteobacteria; order Francisellales; family CACEW01; genus JAJZUD01. The sequence continues at coordinate 204 of JBMDXV010000208.1, forward strand.
GAAAGGAAGGGTACATGTGCCGAATAACAGGAATTGCTTTTAAAGCCAAATACTTTGATGCCCTGGACGCCATGACGGATGCGCTCGAACACGGCGGGCCCGATGACCGGGGAACCTGGTCGGATGAACAGATTGCCTTGGGTCATAGACGGCTTGCGATTAATGATTTATCGCCCCTCGGGCACCAACCGATGCTGAGCGAGTCTCACCGCTTTGTGACGGTGTTTAACGGTGAAATTTATAACTTCCCGGAATTACGGGAGGCGCTCACTTCCCTGGGTCATCATTTTAAAGGTCATTCTGATACCGAAGTTCTGCTCGCAGCCGTTGAAGCCTGGGGGATTGAAGCCGCACTTCAAAAATTCAATGGCATGTTTGCGTTCGCGCTGTGGGATCGCAAGGAAAAAAAGCTCTATCTTGCCCGCGATCGTTTTGGCGAAAAACCCCTGTATTACGGAATTGTGAAAGGGGCTTTTATTTTTGCATCAGAACTCAAAGCTTTAAAGCATTATCCTGACTTTAAACCTGGCTTAAATGAAGAAGCGATTCAGCTTTTTTTACGTTATGCTTATGTTCCTGCGCCTTTATCGATTTATAGCGATATTTTTAAATTGGAGCCGGGCCATTATCTCAGCATCGACGAAGGCCTGCACCTCACCAAGCGCGCTTACTGGTCTTGCGAAGAGGCTATTTTAAAAGCCAAAGCGGTGCCTTATGAAGGATCGTTTGCCGAAGCGACTGTTGAACTCGATCACCTCCTCACGAAAGCCGTCAAAAAAAGGATGATCAGCGATGTGCCCTTCGGCGCTTTTTTATCAGGCGGGGTGGATTCTTCGGCCATCGTGGCCCTCATGCAAAAGGGATCAAATACCCCGGTTAAAACTTTTTCCATTGGCTTTGAGGATGCGGCTTATAATGAAGCGCCTTTTGCCAAACGCGTGGCGGAGCACCTGAAAACAGATCATCAGGAACTGTATGTTTCTGAACGGGATTTATTGAATGTGATCCCGAGCCTGCCAGAAATGTATGATGAGCCTTTTGGTGACTCCTCCCAAATTCCTACTTATCTCGTGGCAAGTCTTGCCAAACAAAAGGTGACAGTGGCCTTGTCAGGAGATGCCGGAGATGAAGTTTTTGGCGGCTATAACCGCTATTTTCGTTTTCAGCGCTTGCAACATCTGTTAAGCCTTCCCCATGGTTTTCGCAAAATACTTGCAACCACGCTCCGGGTCCTGCCTGTTGAGCGCAAGATGAAGCTCAAGCTTCATAAGCTCGCTAACCTGCTCACGCTCAAAGACAGTGGCGACGCTTATCAACTCCTCATCAGTCAAAATCACGATATTCCGAATCACCTGTCTTTTACGCCTTTAGCGGGCTTATCTCAGCTTGAGAATCTGATGTTCTGGGATGCAATCAGCTATTTGCCGGGGGACATTTTAACGAAAGTCGATCGCGCCAGTATGGCCACTGCGCTCGAAACCCGCATTCCTTTTTTAGACCCTGCCGTATTTGATTTTGCCTGGAGCCTGCCGTTTCACTATAAAATTAGAGGGACCCAGGGAAAATTAATCTTAAAGGAACTCCTCTATCGCTATGCCCCAAAACCTCTCATTGATCGCCCCAAAGCAGGCTTTGGTATTCCCCTTCACGATTGGCTCCGGGGACCCTTAAAAGAATGGGCCCATGATTTACTCCAGAGGGCGGAAGAAGATCAGGCCCCTTTTTTAAAGGGACGGACAATTCAAGCAATCTGGAAAGCGCATCTTGCTAAAAAGCAAAACCAGGGGCATGCGCTCTGGAATATTTTAATGTTGCAGATGTGGTTGATTCAAGGAAAATAATTGAAAAAAATTCTCATTTTTGCAAGTTTTGCGCCCTCTTTACTTTTATTCCGCGCGCATCTGATTCAAAGCTTATTAGACGAGGGAAACCTAGTCTCTGTGCTTGCGCCGACGGTGACGCTCACCCCGGCCTTTCAATGTCAGTTTAAAAGCCGTTTTCCCACCGTGAAGGTTTTAAGTATTGACCTGTCTTTACATGGGCTGAATCCTGTTCGAGATTTAAAAGTGATTTTTGCTTTACGCGCTTTATTCAAAAAAGAAAGCCCCGATGTGATCTTTTCTTATACCATCAAACCGGTGATTTATGGCTCAATGGCAGCCCACTTTGCCAAAGTGCCTCGTATTCTTTCCATGATTACAGGCCTCGGGACAAGCTTTGCGGTGAATACGTTTAAAGATCATTTTATTCACCAAGTCGTTAAATTTTTGTATCGACGGGCGCTGAAAAAATGTGATCAGGTCATTTTTCAAAATCCTGATGATCGCGCCTTATTTAGCGATCTCGGCTTAATCTCGCTTCAAAAATCCATCTTGGTCAATGGCTCCGGGGTGGACCTCACTGAATTTAGTCCCGCGCCACTGCCTGTTTGTGTCTCTTTTATTTTTATTGGCAGACTCATCCATGAAAAAGGTATTGTTGAATTTCTTCAAGCGGCCCAGGACATTCAAAAAAAATACCCGCAAACGCATTTTTATATCGTGGGAGGTACCATCCCAAACCATCCGCGCAGCTTGACTGAAGCGGACCTTCAATCTTTTAAACGGCTGCCTCATTTTCATTTTACAGGGGATGTGGCGGAAGTCCGGCCCTATATTGCAAAAAGTAGTGTGATCGTTTTACCCTCTTACCGGGAAGGCACGCCTCGCGCTGTTCTTGAAGCCATGGCCATGGCGCGCCCTGTCATTACAACCGATGCACCGGGCTGTCGCGAAACCGTGGAGCACGGGGTAAATGGCTTTCTTGTCCCGATTAAAAATAGAGATGTACTGGTTGAAAAAATGGAGTATTTCATTCAAAATCCCGCTCGCTGTCCGGAGATGGGTGAGGCCAGCCGCAAATGGGCTGAGGCCCGGTTTAACGTTCATAACGTCAATAAAACACTCATCAGGACGATTAAAGAGGACGCGTGTGCACAATAGAAAAATTGGGGTCCTAGGGCTCGGATATGTGGGCTTACCGGTTGCAGCAGCCTTTGCAAACACGGGGCCTGTGATTGCATTTGATATTGATCAGGACAGAATAGAAGAACTCAAAGCTCATATCGATCGCACAGAGGAAGTGTCTGCAGCCGAATTAGCGGGAGGTCAGTTCCATTTCACTCCCCATGCAGACGATTTAAAGAAGGCCGATTTTTTTATCATCGCGGTGCCGACTCCCATCAATGACGCGAATCAGCCGGACTTGCATCCTTTAATGTCTGCGTCTCACATGCTGGGCCCTTGTCTTAAAAAAGGGGATATCGTGGTGTATGAATCTACGGTTTATCCGGGCACGACTGAAGAAATCTGTGTGCCGATTTTAGAGCGCTGTTCCGGTCTACAATCGGGCCTCGATTTTTTTGTCGGCTATTCTCCCGAGCGCATCAATCCGGGGGATCGAGAACACAGTTTTAGTCAAATTAAGAAAATTGTTTCAGGACAAACCCCTGAAGTGTTAGACATCATTGCTGCCGTCTACGGAAGTGTGGTCGAAGCAGGCATTTATAAGGCATCCAGCATCCGCATTGCAGAAGCGGCAAAAGTCATTGAAAACACACAACGCGATTTGAATATTGCGTTTGTAAACGAACTCGCGATGCTCTTTCACAAGCTCGGCATCGATACGGAAGAAGTTTTAGAGGCGGCGGGAAGCAAATGGAATTTTTTAAACTTTAGGCCTGGACTCGTGGGGGGGCATTGCATTGGCGTCGATCCCTATTACCTCACCTATAAAGCAGAATCCCTGGGCTTTCACCCCCAGCTCATTCTGGCCGGGCGACGCGTGAACGATAATATGGGCAAATACATTGCTGAACAGACGGTCAAACTCCTCTCCAAACAAGGTCTTTCCTTAAAGCATACGCGCGTGGGCATTTTAGGACTGACTTTTAAAGAAAACTGCGCAGACCTTCGCAATACCAAAGTGATCGACATCATTCAGGAACTCGCAGAATATGGCATCACCGTTTTGGTCCATGATCCCCTCGCGGACGCTGCTGAAGCAGAAGCAGAATATCATTTAGACTTGAGCCCGCTTGAAGCGTTTGCTGGGCTTGATGCGTTGATTCTTGCTGTGGCGCATGCAGAATATCGCGCCCTCAATCAGGAACAGTGGATGCAAATGTTAAAGCCCGATTCCCCAATCATCGTGGATGTCAAAAGTATGCTGAACCCCACCCCTTATCGCGCTGCAGGAGTCACTTTATGGAGGCTTTAAATCAGGAATATACTTGGCTTGTGACAGGCGTGGCGGGCTTTATCGGCAGCCATCTCCTGGAGTTTTTACTCTCACAGGGGCAACGCGTGGTAGGCCTTGATAATTTTGCAACGGGCCATCAGGCCAATCTCGATGAAGTCCTATCCCGCTATTCGGAAGAAACAAAAAAAAATTTCACTTTCATCCAAGGGGACATCCGCGCTTTTGAAACCTGTAAAGCCGCGCTGACAGATGTGGATTTTGTCTTGCATCAGGCGGCGCTCGGCAGTGTGCCGCGCTCTATCGGGGACCCTCTCACCACCCATGAAGTGAATGTGACGGGCTTTCTCACGCTCTTACTCGCAGCGAAAGAAGCCCGGGTAAAGCGCTTTGTTTATGCTTCTTCCAGCGCAGTGTATGGGGATTCGCCCCTCCTACCCAAACGCGAAACGCATCAGGGTCAACCCCTATCGCCCTATGCGGTCTCAAAAATGACGAACGAACTGTATGCCAAAGCCTTTAGCAACTGCTATGACATCCATACCATCGGCTTACGTTATTTCAATGTCTTTGGTGCAAGACAAGACCCCAATGGGCCTTATGCGGCAGTGATTCCGCTGTGGATCAAGGCCCTCCTGACAAACAGCCCTGTTTATATCAACGGAGACGGTGAAACGTCGCGTGATTTCTGCTATGTCAAAAATGTAGTCCAGGCGAATATTTTGTCAGCGCTCACAAGCGAAACTTCGGCACTCAATACCGTCTATAACATTGCCGTGGGAGAACAAACGACTTTGAATCAAGTCTATCAGTATTTAAGAGACCTGCTCGGGAAGCCCAGCCATCAAGCGGATTATCGAAATTTTCGTGCCGGAGATATCCGCCACTCCCTCGCGGATATCAACAAAGCAAAAGATCAATTAGGCTATCAGCCCTCTCATACGCTCAAAGCAGGGCTAGCTGAAGCGAAAGCGTGGTATCAAACGGCGCTTGCATAATGGATACCCTCGCCTTTTTGAATCTGGTTTTCTTGGGTTGCATTGCTTTAGTGATCAGCGTCTCTTTATTCAAAGGCTGTTTTTACACTTCTTTTATTTTTTATCTTCCCATCGCGCTGGGTTTGCATTTCTTCTTTGCTTATCTGTACTGGGTAACGGTAGGATATGACAGTGATTCGACTCGTTACTTTTATAACGCCCAGCCTTACTTTGGTTTTAATACCGAGTTCGCTCAGTTTATCTGCTGGTACATGCGGGATTTTTTCTGGGGAGATTCCTACCTCTCTGCTTTTTTCTTCTCCAGTGTATTGAGCTATTTTGCCGATCTCTTGTATGTGTTAAGTTTTTTTGAAATTTTAAAACGGCTTGAAATCAAAATAGACATTCGTTTATTATTTTTTCCTTTGTTCCTCTTCTTATTTTGGCCTTCGCACCTTTATTTTAGCATGGGCTTAATTAAAGACTCCGGGGCTTATTTTTGTATTGCCTTACTCACCTATACACTACTCTCTTTTCGATCGCATTCTGGAATCAAACTTATTTTACTGGTTTTTGCACTTACCCTGGCTTTTATCATCCGCCCCTACTTCGTGGTTATTCTCTTTTTTGCAAGCTGCCTCTCTTTCTTTTTTTCCAAGCAAATGAGCTTGGCTAAACGAAGCCTGATCCTTTTGATCCTGGCCCTACTCCTCTTCCTCGCTTCGGGTCTTTTATTAAAAATGGGTCACCTGAACGTGGCCTCTTTAGAAGCGATCGGCGGCCGATTTGTGAAAAATCAGGTCGATCAGGCCACTGGCACGAGCATTCCCGTTCCCACCACCGATCCCCTCCTGACTTTTCTCTTTCTGCCTTATCTTTTTCTGGCTAATCTGTTTTTGCCCTTATTCATTTTTGCGAATAATTTCTCCGGCATTCTGGCTTCTTTCGAAAATTTAATTTTTATTTATATTTGTTATCTCGGCATAAAACATCGCCAGTATTGGACCGTTTTAAAACAGAAGATGCCTGCACTTTCTTTTCTGTTTTATTTTTCTCTTTCAGGGCTGGGATTTATGAGTTTGATCAATACCAATCTAGGCCTCGCCATGCGTCAAAAAACCATGTATGTTCCCATCTTGTTTCTGGTGATTTGTTCGCTTATTTTCCTCTCCAAGCTGAAATCCGGTGAGCGCCAATGAAACGGGTCTTTGATTTTTTATGTGCCGCCTGTTTTCTCTTGTTTTTCTCGTGGCTGTTTTTGATTGTTTTTTTAAGTGTGCGCCTATTTTTAGGCTCTCCTGCTGTTTTTAAGCAAGCCCGCACGGGTTATCAAGAAAAAGAATTTAGGCTTTATAAATTTCGCAGCATGAATAATGCACGAGATGAAAGCGGTGTACTCCTCCCTGACGCGCTTCGCTTAACCCGATTTGGCAAATTTCTGCGCAAAACAAGCCTGGATGAACTCCCTCAACTCTTTAATATCTTGAAAGGAAATATGAGCTTTGTGGGCCCTCGCCCTCTTTTAGTAGAATATTTACCCCTGTATAATGCCGAGCAAAGACGCAGGCACCTCGTTAAACCAGGGATAACAGGTTGGGCGCAAGTGAATGGACGGAATACCCTGTCTTGGGAAGAAAAGTTTAAGCTGGATTGCTGGTATGTCGATCATACCTCTTTTCACTTGGACCTTAAAATTGTTTGGCTGACTATTTTAAAGGTTTTGAGACCTGAAGGGATTCATCAACCCGGCCAGGCGACGATGGAGAAATTTAAGGGAGACCATTAAGTGCTGCAAGCCTCTTTTTTCATTTTTGGATCAGGTGGTCATGCAAAGGTCGTTCTGGACACGCTCTTGACTGCAGGATATTCTGACATCCGTCTTTTTGATGATAATCCTGCCAGGCTTCACTTGCAGGTGCTGGGTTATCCCGTTAGCGGTTTACGCTCAGCGCTCATTCACCAAGCAAGGCTTCAGGAAAAAGCTCACGTGATCGTTGCCGTGGGCCACAATACGCAGCGCCAATCCATTTATGAAGATTTGCTCGCGCAGAATATCGCTTTTGGTCAGGCTATTCATCCACAGAGTTATATTGCAAGGTCTGTAAAGCTGGGGCAGGGCGTGATGATTATGGCCCAGGCCACCCTTCACCCGGAGGCAGAAATTGGCGATAATGCGATCGTCAATACGGCTGCGGTTATCGAACATGATTGTGTGGTGGGCCCGCACAGTCATATCGCGCCGCATGCTACTTTATGCGGGTCAGCATCCATTGGGCAAACGACGCTGATTGGCGCAGGAGCAGTCGTCTTACCCGGGATCAAAGTTGGGCAGGGGTGTATTATTGGAGCAGGCGCGGTGGTCACTGAAGATGTCCCTGATCATCAGGTGGTCACCGGCGTTCCTGCGCGTATTCGGGAGAAAATTTAAATGTTTGGCAAAAAATGGCCTCTGTATTCTGAAGCCGAAATAGAAGCAGTTGTAACAGTCATGCAGTCCGGCAAAGTGAATTACTGGACCGGCAATGAGGGCCATGCTTTTGAAGTGGAATACGCGGAATATTTAGGCGTTAAACACACCCTCGCCGTTTCCAATGGAACCAATGCATTGGAACTCTGTCTTCGTGCTTTAGGCATCGGCCCGGGAGATGAAGTCATTGTGCCCTGCCGGACTTTTATGGCCTCGGCGAGCTGTGTCGTTCAAGTGGGGGCGAAACCGATCGTCTGTGACATTGATCTTCATTCTCAAAACTTAAGCATTGAAACCATTGAGCCTCACCTCAACGCCAAAACCAAAGCCATTATTGCAGTTCATTTGGGCGGCTGGCCTTGTGATATGGAAGCGCTTCTGTCTTTTGCGGAACGACACCATTTATTCCTCATCGAAGATTGCGCTCAAGCGCATGGTGCTCAAATCAAAGGCAAACCCGTTGGTAGCTTTGGCCATATGGCGGCCTTTTCTTTTTGCCAAGATAAAATCATGAGCACGCTCGGAGAAGGCGGCCTTGTTGCCACCTCCCATGAAGACGCGTGGAAAAAAGCCTGGGCTTATAAAGATCATGGCAAAGGCTATGATACGGTCTATCACACACCTCATCCTCCGGGTTTTCGCTGGCTTCATGATTCCTTCGGCAGTAATTATCGAATGACGGAAGCGCAAGCGGCTGTAGGACGCTTGCAGCTCCAGAAGCTTCCTGCCTGGCAACAAGAACGTGCCCGAAATGCGGCTATGTTTGACGCAGCGTTGTCAGAACTCAAGTCTGTTAGCATTCCCAAACCCTCTCCTGACCTCACCCATGCTTATTATCGCTATTATCTCTTTGTAGAGCCTACTGCCTTACAATCAGGCTGGAGCCGGGACCGCATCATTCAGGAGATCAATGCTCTCGGAATCTGGTGCCAGGTGGGATCTTGCTCTGAAATTTATCTGGAAAAAGCGTTTTCCGAGGCAGCGCTTGTACCTAAAACACGCTTCAAGAACGCAAAAATGCTTGGCGAAACGTCACTTGCCTTGCTGGTTGATCCCCTTTATAGTGAGGACGAAATTCAAAAAGCTGCGCAGCAAATCAAACAACTGCTCAGCACGGCTCAGCGTTGAAAAGGGGATGATGAAAAATACAAGTCGCGTTGTAACGTTTGATCGATTAATTCGCTTAATTGCGGATTTGATTCTCTTGAATTTTTCGATTTTTGTAGGCGCTGTCATCAGTAAACTCGCTGTGAACCCGAACGGGTTAAATCTATCCGACATTCTCTATCGATTGCATTACCATCTGGCGGGCTTAGTTTTGCTGGATTTGATCGCAGTGATCGTCTTTTTTATCAGCGGCTTCTACACCCGCAGCCGTGGCTATCAAAGTAAATTTAAAGCCTTGGTCGTCTTTCAAGCGGTATCCGTCACTTTTTTGCTCTTTGCCCTCGGCAATTACTTAGCCCACTATGACTTTATTGCTCCCGCCGCTTTAATGATTGCCTGGATTTTAAGTTTAGTTCTCCTGATTACCGCACGACTGTGGTCCATTATTTGGCGTCGCCTGATTTTAAAAGAAATAGGCCATCCGCAGGTGAGCATCTCGCTTCCCAAGGATGAGATCTTAGTCATTGGAGGGGCGGGGTATATTGGCTCTGCCTTGCTGCCTCTTTTGATTGGGAAAGGCTATAGTGTCCGTGTTTTAGACTTATTTATTTATGGAGACGAGCCGATTCAAGATTATTTGAATCACCCCCAGGTAAAAATCTATCGCGCTGACTTTCGTCAGATTGATAAGGTGGTTGAAGCGGTGAAAGGTGTGAGCCAAGTGGTTCATTTAGGCGCGCTGGTGGGCGATCCTGCCTGTGCTTTAGATGAAAACCTCACCATTGAAATTAACCTCATGGCGACGAGAATGATTGCCGAAGTATGCAAAGGGTTTGCGGTGGAGAAGTTCATTTTTGCAAGCACCTGTTCGGTCTATGGCGCAAGCGATGAAGTGTTGAACGAGCATTCTAAATTAAACCCGGTTTCTTTATATGCACGGTCTAAAATTGCCTGTGAAAAGATATTATTGGAAATGGCCAACGGACAATTTGCACCCGTTATTTTACGGTTTAGCACTATTTTTGGTTTTTCAGGCCGAACACGCTTTGATTTGGTTGTGAACCTTCTCACCGCCAAAGCCTGTTTCGAAAAGAAAATTACTGTAACAGGCGGGGATCAATGGCGTCCCTTTCTCCATGTTGAAGATGCCGCGCGCTCTATTGTCTCTGCCTTAACCGCTGATCCTAAAACGGTAAACTCACAAATTTTTAACGTGGGAGGGAATCACTTAAATTACACCTTAATGCAACTAGGCCAACTCATTTCAAGTAAAGTGCCTGACGCTGTTTTAATGGACTTAGGCAACCCACATGATCGACGCAATTATCGCGTGGACTTCACAAAAATCAATAAGCTCTTGCAATATCTCCCAAAATGGACACTTGAAGAAGGAATTGATCAAGTGATCCGCGCTATTCTTTCGGGTGAAATCACTGATTACACGGCCGCTCAGCACAGCAATGTGAAGTTTTTAGTAGAAATGGGGGCAAAAGACTCGCTTTCGGCTTTGTCCATCTCCCAGTTTCACGAACTTCTTAATGATTTTTAAATGCTGCTTGGAACAAGCGATAGGATGGAATCGTCACTTGAATAAATCGCCCAGCGTACAGCTTGAAAAAATCAGTTCATTTGCATAGTCTGAAGGCTTTAGGCCAAAGGTCGTGATCATCGAAATCACAACCTGCTTCGTGGTCTTGGTCGCTTCCTGATAAATTCTGCGCTTATTCTCCAAGACAGTGGCATATTCTTTATCAATTTTAAATAAATCCTTCGCGTGCTTGATTTCGCAAATATGGATGAGTCCATCATGACGCTCAAACACAAGGTCAATTTGCGTTCCCGGCAGTTTACTGCGATACGGTGCAATATATCGCCAACTTGAGGCGGGTGTTCCGGCTGAAATTTTGAGGGCTTGCCGGATATTTGCAATATGTTTATAACACACCGACTCAAACGCATATCCCGCCCAAGCCTTCCAGGACCAGGTTTGGGTAGCCTCTTCCCAATAACGGGTGGCCGTTTCGGTATTCAAACGCGTCCGGACAATAGGCTCTATCCAGGTGAGATAGAACAGCGTATATTCATCGGTTGAGCCTCTTGCAAAATTATTTTCAAAATAGCAATCCAAAATAAATTAGTTCCTCTCATTTTCATCCAAAAGTCAAAAGTGGTTAATTATTTTACAAGTTGATTTATTTATATTCATATTTTTCATTTTTTGCCTGAGC
>JBMDXV010000209.1:0-6096 GCA_048594525.1 Gammaproteobacteria bacterium
CCTGGTCTGTCCCTCCCGATAGCTTCAATGAGTCTGTTACCATTCCCACTGTATCGGTTAGTTCTATGCTGGTGGTTAGCCTTTGCATAGGACGGATTTTCACCGCCTGTAAGTTACGCGCTTTGCTTGGCACACTCATGAAACTCCTCTAAAGTTTCTTTTAAACGACTGATTAATTCGTCTGCTTCCGCTTGAGTCATAATCAAAGGCGGGAGGAGTCGCACCACGGTATTGGCAACAATGTTAAAGAGTACGCGATGCTTCAGGCCCAGGGCAGGCAAAGCAAAGGCGGTGCGATCAAGTTCAATCCCGATCATCATGCCGTAGCCGCGGATTGCTTTGACCATCGGATCATGGCGAAGCTGGGACTGCAATTGGGACAGTAAATATTGCCCTGCTTCATAGGCATTTTCAACGATGCGATCGGCCAGCATGGTTTCGAGTACGGTTAACGCAACGCGACAGACAAAAGGAGTGCCCCCGAATGTAGAACCATGCTTACCAGGCCCAAATAAATTATTGGCCTTGCCGCGGCTTAAACAGGCGCCAATGGGAATGCCATTCGCCAGCCCTTTTGCCAACATGAGAATATCGGGCTGGACGCCTGCAAATTGATACGCAAACCATTTCCCCGTTCTGCCAAGGCCACATTGTACTTCATCGAGAATCATCAGGAGATCTTCGCTGTCACAGAGTGCCCGTACCTTTTGCAAATATTCAGGTGTCGCAGCATAAATTCCTCCGTCGCCCTGGATGGTCTCAAACATAATCGCGACCACATTCGGGCGCTCCGCCACTGTAGCAGCCAAGGCTTCAAAATCATTGAGATCGAGATGAATAAAGCCCGGCATGAGGGGCTCAAACCCTTCCTGAATCCTTTTGGCTCCGGTTGCACATAATGCTGCAAAAGTGCGTCCATGAAATGAATGATGCATACAAATAATCTCAGGATGCGCGATATTCTTCTTGCGGGCGAAGAGGCGCGTTAGTTTGATGGCCGCTTCATTTGCCTCCGCCCCCGAGTTACAAAAATAGGCCTGCTCCATGCCTGAGAGCTCACAGAGCTTTGCGCCAAGGGCTTCTTGCTCAAGAATTTCATAGGTGTTAGAACAATGCAGTAAGCGTGCAGCCTGATCACAAATGGCGGCCGTGATTTTAGGGTGCGCGTGTCCCAAGCCTGTCACTGCAATCCCGGCCAATCCATCTAAATAAGCGGTGTTATTTTCATCAAACAACCACACCCCCTCTCCTCTTACAAAATGAATCGGGAGTTTATTAAAATAAGTCGGCATGATATGAGGCGTGTTCATTTTTAATCCTTATAATACAATTCTAAAATCCCGGAGTCTTTTGCTCCCGGCGCAAGCCAGCGCACCGCACCGGTTGTATTCATGGCGTTCGGGTGACTCATCCAGGGCTCAATGCAGAGAAAGGGCTCAGCGGGAATGTGGTACAACTGCACAAAGGGACAAAAGTCAGGATCACTCTCTCCCGTCACCTGCATAGATAACGCACTTCCGTCAGGAAAATCAAGCTTTACTTTTTTGTCCAAACCGAGTTCCACCAGACTTTCATTCAGTTCAGGGGTTGAGACCGGGCAAGGTGTAGCAAACGGGGACGTCTCACCTACAATATCAGTTAAACTGGTATTGTAAATCAACTGCCGCTTGGGATGATAGCTGAGCAAAATCTCATCTTTCTGAAAAGGCAAGCGGAAATAAGGATGAAAACCGCCATAATACGGCAGCGGCTCATTACCCGTATTGTGATACGTGTGATGACAGCGTAGTCGGCCCTCCTCGACTTCATAACACAGTGTGAGTTCAAAGGAGAAAGGATACTCCTTGAGGCTGAGTTCATTTTCGCACAATCGCATTGCAATGCGATTCTCTTTGCAATCAATCAATTCCCAGGGCACGCGATGCGCAAACCCATGAATCGGCATGGTGTAGGTCTTTCCACGATAGAGGTAACGTGCCTCACCCTCCCGCCTACTGAGCCTCCCGCAAATCGGGAACATGAAGGGAAAGCCTCCGCACATTTTCAGATGCGTCTCAGGCGTCCAGTCTTTCGGAAAATACAAAAGCTCTCGCTCCTTCCCCGATCCTGTCGTGACAAGGAGTGACGTGCCGAGCGCGCCTAAATCCGGGATAAAAGTCATTTTAGTTTTGCCCGAAAGTGATTGAATAGTGTAATTTTTCATTGAATTCTCTTCACTCCACTGGCCGGACTACTCTCATATATTTTCAATTTTCTTCCCATTTGTTCACTATAGTCCCGCTTGAGCGTTGTGGTAAATTCATCCAAAAATTCTTTTTGAATCAGGCTCACAATGCAGCCGCCAAACCCGCCTCCCGTCATGCGTGAGCCATACACGTAGGGCAGATTATTCGCGGCTTCCACCAAAAAATCAAGTTCCTGACACGAGACATCATAATTTCGTTGTAAAGAACGATGCGATTTGGTCATGAGTCGACCTAGAGTGGAGAGATCACCTCTTTTCATAGCAATCACCGCATCCAAAACACGTTGATTTTCAGCAAAAACATGCGCAGCGCGGCGAAACTGAACGCCCCCCAAGGGCGGAATAATAAACTCTTCGTGTGGCAACGTCCTCAATGACGTGACCCCGAAATAATGCGCGACTTCCTCGCACTGGGCGCGTCTTATGTTGTATTCTGAACTCGCAAGATTGTGGTGAACGCCGGTATCACAAATGACAAAAATCGCATTCTCCATTTTTAAGGGGACTTTCACCGCCTCAAACGTATAGCAGTCGATGAGAAGCGCATGATCTTTCTCAGCCATCGCGCAAATATACTGATCCATGATGCCACATTTTGTGCCAGCGTATTCGTGTTCGGCCTCCTGACAGGTTTGCGCCATTTGCAGGAGGTCAATGGGATAGTCCAGAAGGCTCAAAAAAGCATAGGCCGTCACCACTGCCAGCGAAGCGGAAGAAGAAAGGCCGGAACCGATGGGAACCGTACTCTCCACATACATATCCGCGCCCTTTAATGGGAATCCTTTTCTTTCTAAAAGCTGCAAGACGCCTGCAATATAACAATACCACTGCTTTTTAGCGGGGACATTGAGAAAAGATTCCTTGAGCGAAAACTCAGCAAAGTTATCCAAATTTTTAGAGTACACCCGAATCATCTCGTCATCGCGTAAACGAAGCGCCAACTTCGTGTTAAAATCAATGGCCATCGGCAACACATAGCCGCCGTTATAATCCGTATGCTCTCCGATTAAATTGACGCGTCCCGGTGCACTGAAAATAGCCGGGGTCTGGTCGGTATTAAAATAACGCTTAAACTCCATTTCAATCATATTGTCCTCAATCGTTCTGCTGCTTGTTCCGGGGTTAAATCTCGCTGAGTTTCAGCCAACATTTCATATCCCACCATAAATTTTTTGATCTGTGCCGAGCGGAGAAGCGGAGGATAAAAATGCGCATGAAGCTGCCAGGCCGGCCCTTGATGTCCATGCCAACCCATGGAATAAGGAAACGAGCACGCAAACAAACGATCATAACGGCTGAGCAAGTCCTTTAAGATTTCAGCAAGGCTTTGCTGCTGTATAGGGGTTAAAAGAGAAAGCGTGGGAACTTTAAAAGTCGGCATGAGCAGTGTCTCAAAAGGCCAGGAGGCCCAATAGGGAACCACCACAAGCCAATCCTGATTCTGACAGACCACCCGCTCATTGCGCGCAATTTCTTCTTGTGCATAGCGATAGAGCAAGGGCTCTCCTTCCTCTTCAAAATAGTGCTGCTGGCGGGCTGCTTCTTTTCGAGCTTCGTTAGGCATAAAATGACTGGCCCAGACCTGACCATGGGGATGCGGATTTGAGCAGCCCATGACCGCACCTTTATTCTCAAAAATCTGGACCCAGGCATAGCGTGCAATGAGTTCTTCATACTCGCTCATCCAAAGTTTGACGACATTCAAAATATCAGGGACGCTCATCTCCGCTAAGCTCACGTCATGGCGCGGTGAAAAACACAGCACCCGGCATTCTCCCCTTGCCGCTTCAGATTGAAAAAGCTTTGCGTCTGAAACCTCCGCCCCCGCTTCTTCCAATAAAGCACTGAAATCATTTTTGAAAACATAAGTGTGTGGATAGGCAGGATTCACTTTGCCATTTGCCCGGGTATTGCCCGGACACAAATAACATGCAGGATCATGCTGAGGCCGCCTGCCCTCCTCCGTTTTTTCCTGCGCGCCTTGCCAGGGCCGCTGTGTGCGGTGGGGAGACACTAAGACAAAGTCTCCGTTTAAAGGGTTAAGGCGACGTTCCGGCAACAGAGACATTATACGTTGCCGATTTCATTTAAAGATTTTCCGGCCCAGACATTTTTTTCAATCTGCTCTAAGGACGCCCCTTTGGTTTCCGGCACAAACAACCGGAAGAAAATACAACTCAGTACCGCAATCACCGCGAGGATGAGAAAAAAAGCACTCGTAGACCGATTGAGAATGCTCAGGGAATAGGAAGCAATCAGCGAATTACCGATCCAGTTGGCGGCGGTAGAACACGTGATGCCAAACTCTCGCCCGCGCAGGGGATAAATTTCAGAACACAGCGTCCACACCACAGGCCCATAGCTGATCGCAAACCCGATAATAAACAAAAAGGTTAAGAGAATGGGGAGCATCGGATGGGTTGTTGAGAAACCGCTATGAAAGAGAATCGAGAGGAAAAAAGTACTGATAAAGAGAATGATTCCCCCCACATATAACAAGGAACGCCGCCCCATTTTCTCGATAAAATATAAAGCAAAAAAGGTTGCAAATACATTGACGAGCCCAATTGAAACCGTGATCCACATCTGATCTACCGCGCCATATCCCGCCTGTTTAAAAATATAAGGAGCATAATATAAAATGGCATTCATTCCTGACAATTGTTGAATAATTTGCAGCATCACCCCTAAAAATATGACCTTCAAAAATAAAGGATTTTTAATGAGTTCCAGGATGGGATGGCGGGTGTTCACACTGCTTTTAATTTCCTTAAACTCAGGTTCGACCTGAAAAGGGTGACGAAGGCGATTTAAAATACTACGCGTTTCCGTATCAAAGCCTTTCAAAGCCGTCCAGCGTGGACTGTTCGGCAAAAATAGCACGACCACAAACATTAAAAATGAAGGAATCGCGACCACCCCGAGCATCCAACGCCAGGCGTGACCAATCGACAAAAGGCCTTGAACTTGCAGTTGCGTAAACCAGGTATCGCTCAAGTAAGCCAGCACAATTCCAATCGTAATCATCAGCTGATAGCCTGAAATCAAGCGGCCCCTAATATCGGCAGGTGCGATTTCGGAGAGATACAAAGGTGCGCTGAAAGAGGCGACACCCAGAGCCAAACCCAACACAATGCGAACGAAGTACAAAGTGTGGTAAGTGGATACAAAGGCACAGGTCACAGAGCCGATGACAAAAACCGCCGCGCTCACCAAAATAGCAAAACGCCTGCCAAATTGACGATTTATCCATCCGCTAATCACGGCGCCGAGTACCGCTCCGATCAGAATGGAACTCGTTAAGTTCTCCATTTGATTCGTGGTTAAATGCAAATCTTGGCGCAAATAATCAAGCGCACCGGAAATAACGCCGATATCAATCCCGAATAACAGCCCGGCGAGCGCAGCGATCAGACCAATAATATAAACAATCGGTTTGTGTTGTATCTGTTTCATGTGTAACAGTCCTTGTATGTTTTTTTTAAGATCGGGTAATCTATCGTGCTTCTGCTTATTTTGCAAAAGTGTTATCCAAGATTAAAAAATTAAAAAGCACGCATTTACATTTTAAACAGAGTCCCCTATAATGCGTTTTTGTTCAATTAACCCTCGGAGAAAATACTATGAAAAAACTGATCGTCGCTACAACCGCTGCTGCTGTTTTGAGTGTGACTGCTGCTTATGCTGATCAAACCAGCAATCCTTCTGCTGCACCGAACAACACCTTGCAAGTGAACCAAGCGAATTGCGGTGCAGGCTCAACAGGATGCAATCCTTGTGCTGCAGTGATGCCGTGTAGCCCTTGCAACCCCTGCGCAGCTTCTAATCCTTGTGCAGCGGGCAATTGCAAT
>JBMDXV010000021.1:0-10418 GCA_048594525.1 Gammaproteobacteria bacterium
ACTTCTCCTCTTAATTTAGAGGTAACAATTAACAATTATAACAACGACGTTACATTATTAATAGTTGCGTTAAGTAGTTGGATGCACCCCCGGATTTTATCCATTTCTTCCGCACGGGCTGTTAACATGATGATGGGGAGATTTTTAGTGCGGGAATCCTGGCGAATTTTTTTGACGACTTCAATTCCTTCTTGATCGGGAAGCATCCAATCCAATAAAATGAAGTCGATTTCCTCACGGCATAAATAATCGAGGCCGACTTTACCTGTATCGGCTTCAAACAGCTTAAAGTTTACGGTGGATAAGGCGAACCGCAGCATTTCACGAATGGGTTCTTCATCTTCAATCAAAAGGATATGCGGCATGTGAAGTTTTTATCACATAAAGTTCTTTATTTTTATAATAACACGTTATCATCCGTATTGCAGCTTTATGCGCGTTTCTTCAGAAACCATGACTCATTGACAGTCAAAGCAAATCTGTTACCATGACGCCCTCTTTTTATCTCAGATTTTTATCATGATTTTGATCTTGATCCTTGCCTGCGTTTGCATTGGGACAATGGGCCAACTCCTCTTGAAAACGGGAATGGATCGGATCGGCGCATTTTCATTTGCTCTGCAAAACGTCCTGCCCATCTTCATAAAGGTGATATCGAGCCCCTTTGTCCTCCTCGGTATTTTATGCTACGCTTTGAGTCTGGTAGTCTGGCTTTTGGTCTTATCCCGCGCTGAAGTGGGCTATGCTTATCCTCTCCTGAGTATCGGTTATGTATTAACCGCAATCCTTGCATTTTTTTTCTTTGGCGAGAGCTTATCCATGATTCGTATTTTTGGAATTGCCCTCATTATGCTAGGCGTTGTATTTATTACGAGATAAACAATGATTGAATTCGATCACACAGAATCCCGTTTAATCACCGCTGAAAAACGCCCGGATGAACCGGCTATTGACCGCGCCATCCGTCCCAAAAAGCTAACTGAATACGAGGGTCAAGAAGGGGCATCCGATCAACTCGCAATCTTCATTGAAGCAGCGCGGAAACGCCAAGAGGCGCTCGATCACGTGTTGATTTTTGGTCCGCCGGGCCTCGGCAAAACAACGCTGGCGCACATTATTGCCAATGAAATGGATGTCAATATTAAACAAACCTCGGGGCCCGTACTGGAAAAGCCCGGCGATGTTGCAGCCCTCCTCACCAACCTTCAAGCCAATGATGTTTTATTTATCGACGAAATCCACCGCTTGAGCCCCATCGTTGAGGAAATTTTATATCCCGCCATGGAGGATTATCAACTCGATATCATCATCGGCGAAGGGCCGGCGGCGCGCTCGATTAAAGTTGATCTCCAGCCTTTCACGCTTGTGGGCGCCACAACGCGCGCTGGCTTATTGACTTCTCCCCTCCGCGATCGCTTTGGGATTGTCCTGCGCTTAGAGTTTTATGATGTCGCGCACCTCCAAAAAATCTTGCTGCGCTCCGCACATATCTTAAATTTAAAGCTCGATGACTCAGGCGCCCATGAAATCGCCAAACGCTCTCGCGGGACCCCACGAATTGCCAATCGCCTCCTCCGCCGAGTGCGTGATTTTGCCGAAGTAGAAGGTCGCGGCATCATCGATGAAAGCATTGCCGATAACGCACTCAAACTCTTACGCGTAGACCATCAAGGTTTTGATCTCATGGATCATAAATTCCTGGAAGCCTTGATTCATAAATTCAACGGCGGCCCCGTCGGTTTAGAAAATATCGCCGCGGCGATTGGTGAAGAAAAAGGCACGATTGAAGACGTGATTGAGCCTTACCTCATTCAGCAAGGCTTCCTCGCCCGAACACCACGCGGACGGGTCGCGACGGAGCGAAGTTATGAACACTTTGGCATCAAAGTCGAAAAGCTGATTTAAGCTTTGTCTGAAAAAAAGATTTATTTAATAATTAAAACCATTCTCTCGGACCTGAATGCTAAACGCTCAAGTTTTTGCTGTAAGTCCAGCACTTCTTCTTGAAAATAGGCAAATAAATGCGGCGAAGCTAAAACATGCCGTTCCTCCTGCAAATACTCAACTTCATTCGTCAAAAAACGTTTGATCTGTGAAATAGGCAATGCGACAAGCCTTTGCATATCAAAGTGATTTAAAAAAGCTTCGAGCTGTTGGAGCACCATTAAATCCCCTTTGAAATCGATCAGGCTGGCTTGCAGAAGTTTTTGTCGCTGGTTTTTTTTAAGTGCAAAAGTGATAAAGTCGATGAGTTTTCCTGTGAGCTCAAGCTGACTGTCCCCCACCTCAGCCGTGACCTCAATAAAGCTATGGTGAAAAATGATTTTTCTTTTAAATCTTACGTCAATGAGATCAAGCGTGATCGATAAACCCGCAACGTCTTCTAAATACGTAAGGTAATCCGGATTCAAATTTAAGATACGATTTAATGTGCTTTGTATCATACTGTGGTATGCTAACCTGTATTTTTGAGGGTATTGCAGTATACATGAAAGTTTTACAAATTTATAAAACTTACTTTCCTGATACGCTGGGTGGTGTTGAGCAAGTCATTAAAACCATAGCGTCAGAAACAGAAAAATTAGGCGCGAGGCATTCACTCCTGTGTGTCGGTGCGCACGCGAATCATGATCACATATTCGGTCTTGATGTCATTCGTTTTAAACAAAATTATGTGCTGGCCTCCTGCCCTTTTAGCGTATCTTTCTTTACGCAGTTTAAGAAAATTGCATGCCAATATGATCTTTTACATTTCCATTACCCCTGGCCTTTTGCAGATTTTACCATGCTCTTACGCTATGTGGATCGCCCTTCTCTCGTGACTTTTCATGCCGATGCTTTAAAAAATTCTTTTCTGAGACAAATCTATTTGCCCTTCCAAAAAGCATTTTTTAAAAAGGTTGACCGGATTATTCCTACCTCAACCCCTCTCCTGGAAACGAGCCCCGATTTGCAAAACTATCGCTCTAAATGCAGCGTGATTCCCATTGGCATCAACAAAGATTTTTACACAGAACCCGGCTCAGACACCCTTGCATTTTGGCAAAATAAATTCGGCCAAGGCTTTGTCTTGTTTGTAGGCGTACTCCGTCACTATAAAGGACTTTATACCTTGCTCGAAGCTGCCCGTAGTGTTTCACTGCCCATCGTTATTGCAGGTCGAGGGCCTCTGGAAACGGAATTAAAAGAGTATGCACAGAATGCCGGATTAAACCATGTTCACTTCCTAGGCCAAATTAGCGATCAAGATAAAATGGCCTTATATACTTTATGCGGGATGGTCGTGCTGCCTTCTCATGCGCGGGCGGAAGCGTTCGGAGTTACTTTGTTAGAGGGCATGGTGTATAAAAAACCGCTTATTTCAACCGAGCTCGGTACGGGAACAACCTATGTGAATCAGCACAATAAAACAGGCCTCGTGGTAAAGCCCGGTGAGGTTGATGAACTCGCTGCGGCGATTCATACGCTACAAGAACCCGGGCTTGCCAAAAAAATGGGAGAGACGGGATATGCCTGGTTTTTGGCAGAGTTCCAATCTGCTATAATGGGTCAACGTTATTTTGATGTATATCAAGGCTTAATGCAAAAATGATTATCCCGATTATTCTCGCAGGAGGAATCGGTTCGCGGCTGTGGCCACTGTCTCGCGAACACTATCCCAAACAGCTCCTGACCCTTTTTGGTGAAAATTCGCTCTTGCAAGAAACTATCAAGCGCGTCGAAGCCTTACCCGAGAGTGTCAACCCCATCGTGATTTGCAATAAGCAATACCGCTTTCTCGTGGCTGAACAAATGCTTGAAATGGGAATTGAAACGCCCAACCTTATTCTTGAACCTATTGGCCGAAATACTGCGCCTGCTATTGCAATGGCTGCTTTTCTCGCTCAAAAACTGCATCCTGATCAAAATCCGCTCCTACTGATTTTACCCGCCGATCATATTATTCCTGAACAGGATGTGTTTATGGCGGCGATTCAACACTCTGTGAAACTCTCAAGAGATCACCTGGTGACCTTTGGCATTAAGCCCACTTACCCTGAAACAGGGTATGGCTATATTCGTACGGGTGACGTTGTTGCAGTCCCCATTACAAAAGTCGCGGAGTTTATTGAAAAACCAAACAAAGCGAGGGCTGAAGAATATCTCAAAGCAGGGTCTTATTATTGGAATAGCGGAATGTTTTTATTTTCGTCAGATCAATATTTGAATGAGCTCAAAACTTATCGCCCGAATATTTATGTGGCTTGCGAGGCGGAATCACAAGCTCTTCACGCTAAAGAAGGTTTTTTTACGCTCAGCGAACACTTTAAAAACTGCCCCAGCGAATCCATTGATTATGCCGTGATGGAGCAAACGGATAAGGCCCTCGTTTTTCCCTTAAATGTCACCTGGAGCGACGTTGGTTCTTGGACGGCTTTGCATGAAGTCTTGCCTCAAAATCAACAAGGCAATATCCTCCAAGGAGACGTGACCTGCATCGAAACCCAAAACTCGATGATCCGCGCCGAGAGTCGCCTCGTTGCGGCGATCGGACTCAAAGATATGATCGTCATTGAAACCCGAGACGCGGTGATGGTCGTCCATAAAGACCACGCCCAAAAGGTAAAGGAACTCGTCGCACAACTTAAAATTCAACAGAGACAGGAGCTGACATGACCACCGAAGAACTGATTCAAAAACAACTGCAGGACCATCCCCTCATCATCTACATGAAAGGCACGCCTGAAATCCCAATGTGCGGTTTTTCAGCACGCACGATCGCCGTGCTTGAATCCTATGGCGCCCCGTTTGCTCATGTGAATATTCTGGATTATCCTGATATTCGCACGACACTCCCTAAAATGATGAACTGGCCGACTTTCCCCCAGGTGTATGTGAAGGGTGAACTAATCGGCGGTTGCGATATCATCTGTGAAATGCATGAACATGATGAGCTCAAAGCCGTGCTGGAGACAATTAAAAAACCATGACTGCGCCTTCAAAAAAAACGGCTCATTCCCTGACCCCGCTTTCAAAGTCCCTCACAGGGCCGATTCCGAGCATTGAAGAATATGTTCAATATGTCAACAGCATTCCCATGCTCAGCCCTGAGGAAGAACAGGTTCTCGCAAAACGCCTACATGAAGACAATGACCTCGAAGCCGCTCAGCGATTGATCTTGTCACACCTCCGTTTTGTGGTCTCTGTGGCGCGTTCTTTTTTAGGCTATGGACTTTCCCTCTCCGACCTCATTCAAGAAGGGAATATCGGCCTCATGAAAGCAGTCAAACGCTTTGATCCCACACTCGGCGTGCGATTGGTCTCCTTTGCTGTGCACTGGATCAAGGCTGAGATGCATGAATTCATCATTCGCAACTGGCGTATTGTCAAAGTCGCGACGACCAAACCACAGCGCAAATTATTTTTTAATCTCCGGAGTTCTCATAAACGCTTAGGCTGGATGACTCATGCTGAAATTGCCCATATTGCAAAAGAATTGAAAGTCAAAGAAAGCGATGTGATTGAAATGGAAAAGCGCATGAACGCACTCGATATGCAATTTGATGCGCCGCTTGAAGAGGCCGATACTGAACATCACCCGGCCGCACCCATGCATTATCTTCCCGGCCCTTCCACAATGAACCCCGATGAAGCTTTACACCGCGAGGCAGAAGAGCGCGACATCACAGACCTGCAAACTGCGCTTGCGCAAATCGATGAACGCAGCCAATCCATCCTGACCCGCCGCTGGCTCACTGAGCCCAAAGCAACCCTGCACGAACTGGCGGCAGAATATGGCATTTCTCATGAACGGGTGAGGCAAATTGAAACGGCTGCATTGAAAAAATTAGAAAAGGCCTTGAAAAAATAAAATCTGGCTCCACGTATTAACAATGAGTCAATTTAAGGAAAAATGATGCAACAGTTTCATGGCACAACCATCCTCGTTGTACGCCGCAACGGCAAAGTAGTGATGGGAGGCGATGGCCAAGCCACCCTAGGCACAATGGTCGCTAAGGACAATATTGTCAAAGTCCGAAAAATTTTTAAAGGCAAAATTATTGCGGGCTTTGCGGGCGCGACAGCAGATGCCTTCACCTTGTTCGAACGTTTTGAAGCCAAGCTCGATATGTATCAGGGCCATCTTGAACGCGCAGCGGTTGAGCTCGTTAAAGACTGGCGCTCTGATCGGGTGCTCCGTCGCCTGGAAGCCATGATTCTCGTTGCCGATGCAACGAACACGCTGCTCATTTCAGGCACCGGGGACGTCATGAGTCCCGACCAATACGAAGTCATGTCCATCGGCTCCGGTTCAACCTATGCCCTTGCAGCGGCACGCGCCCTGACGCTCAACACCGAGCTAGATGCCCGTAGTATTGTTGAAAAAAGTCTTACCATCGCAGCCGACATCTGTATTTATACCAACCATCATTTCACAATAGAAGAAATTTAAATCACTAAGGAACACCTAGAATGTCTGCTATGACCCCTAAAGAAATTGTCTCTGAACTCGATCGCCACATTGTTGGTCAGCACGATGCGAAACGCGCAGTGGCCATTGCCCTCCGCAACCGCTGGAGACGAATGCAACTCCCGGAAGAACTCCGCAGCGAAGTCACCCCTAAAAACATCCTCATGATCGGACCAACAGGTGTAGGTAAAACCGAAATCGCGAGACGGCTCGCCAAGCTCGCCCATGCGCCTTTCATCAAAATTGAAGCCACAAAGTTTACCGAAGTCGGCTATGTCGGCCGAGATGTGGAATCGATTATTCGTGATCTCATCGAGGTTGCCATTAAAATGGCACGGAGTACCGCCAAAGAAAAAGTGATGGCCCGGGCCGAAGAACAGGCTGAAGAGCGCATCTTAGATGCGATTCTTCCTCCTCCTAAAGGGATGAAACTCTTCAATAAAGTAGGCTTTACGACCGAAACCCTGAGCGCTGCTCCTCAAGAAAAAGATCAATCCGTCGCGCGCAAGAAATTCCGCGAGGAATTGCGTGCTGGCGAACTTGATGAGGTGGAAGTCGAACTTGATCTCGCCACCCCCAACGTCAACATGGAAATAATGGCCCCCCCGGGAATGGAAGATATGACGCAGCAATTGCAAGACCTTTTCCAGAACCTGAGTAAAGACCGCACCACCAAGCGCAAAATCAAAATCAAGAATGCTAAAAAAGCTTTGATTGACGAAGAAGCTAACAAGCTCATCAACGATGAAGAAACCAAAAAAGGCGCCATTGAAAGTGTTGAGCAGCATGGTATTGTTTTTTTAGACGAAATCGATAAAATCTGCCGTCGCGCCGAAACTTCTGGCGCAGATGTCTCCCGTGAAGGCGTACAACGGGATTTACTACCTCTCGTTGAAGGCTGCACGGTCAATACAAAATATGGCATGATTAAAACCGATCATATTTTGTTTATTGCCTCCGGAGCATTTCACACAGCAAAACCTTCCGACCTCGTACCGGAATTGCAAGGGCGCCTCCCCATTCGTGTCGAATTAAAAGCGCTCACAACGGACGATTTTGTCAAAATTTTGACCGAACCCACAGCCTCCCTCATCAAGCAATACATTGCCCTCATGGGAACGGAATCCGTTAATCTCCACTTTCATGACGAAGCCATTAAACGCCTGGCTGAGATTGCCTGGCAGGTGAATGAGGAACTCGAAAACATAGGCGCCCGCCGACTCCATACGGTGATGGAACGCCTGCTCGATAAAATCTCTTTTACCGCGCCCGAGCAGTCTGGTGAAACATTAGAGATTGATCGCAAATATGTAGACGAAGCGCTCAATGACCTCATTAAAAATGAAGACTTAAGCCGTTATATTCTCTAACAGCGCCAACATGCGCCTTGCAGCCTCTTGCTCTGCGATTTTTTTCCCTCGGCCGGTGCCTTCTGTGGCCGCATCTAATCGCTCAATGCTGCAACGGACAAAAAATAGCTTTTCATGATCCGGGCCCTCTTCTCGTAAAACTTTATAAAGCGGCGTGGGGAGTTCTTTGGCTTGCAATTCTTCCTGGAGCTGGCTTTTATAATCACGCGGGATATGGCTCGTGTTAATAATCGCCAACATCGGCTCAAACCACCTGAGGACAATTCCCCGCGTTGTGACAAAATCACTATCCAAATAAATCGCGCCCACCAGAGCCTCAAAGGCATCCTCAAGCGTCGACTTACGACGAAAGCCTCCTGTATTCAATTCGCCGAAGCCTAGTTTAATGACGACGCCAATCCCCATATCCTGAGCCAATTTAGCAAGCGTTTCTCCTTTGACCAAACTTGAACGTAAGCGCGTCAATTCCCCTTCACGACACAGCGGAAAGCGCTCGAATAGGGTTGAGGTGATCACACAGCCGAGCACGGAATCCCCCAAAAACTCCAGGCGTTCATTATTGAGGCTATTTTCACAACTGCGATGCGTCATAGCCTGTTCCAATAAATCTTTATTTCTAAAAGTATAACCGATGGTTTTACACAAAGTGTTTAATGCAATTTCTCTCATGATTATGGCAACTTCATCCCAATCCGATTCCAGCGCACGGAATGATTGACGCTATTAAAGCTAAAGAAAATAACGCTCGCACGACCTACCAAATCATGCTCGGGCACAAATCCCCAATACCGGCTGTCATCACTGTCATCACGATTATCGCCCATCATGAAGTATTCTCCCGCAGGCACAACGAGATTCTGAAAATCAGCCAGTGCAACAGAGGGACTGTTATAAATAGTGTGAAGATGAGACCCAATCTCGCTCGAATAAGATAAGACAACAGGGGAGCCCAATCCCGCATTCACAGGTTCAATCGATTCCTTCAATAAAGTTTGAGGCACTGGTTCACCATTCACAAAAAGCTGTTTATTCACATAGCTTATTTTATCACCCGGCAAACCTACCACTGTTTTAATGAAGTTTGTTTGAGGATTAACCGGGTTTTTAAACACCACCACGTCCCCGCGCTCGGGCTCGCCGAGCGCCAAAATTTTTGTACCGATGAGCGGCAAACGCAAGCCATAGGTAAATTTATTAACGAGTACAAAATCCCCAAGCTGAATGGTCGGTAACATTGAACCACTCGGCACAATGTAAGGTTCAAACAAAAAGCTGCGAATCACCAACACAATGGCAAAAACCCAAAACAAGGAACGCGCATAATCCGTCACAACCGGCCCTTTTAAACGTTGCAGCTTTTGCTTGCGTGATAATCCCGCAAAATCAGGCGTCGCTTCGGCCAGCGCCCTGCGCTTTTTATAAAAAAATTTCTGGTCAATCAGATAAATAATGCCTGATGCCACCATCAAAACAAACAGTCCCCATTCAAAGTAAGTCCCAATAAAGCCCATTATTTCCCTTCTATTTTTTAAATACGCATAGCTTAACGAAAAGACCAGGCAAAAGCGAGCAGATAGAAACTATTTTTGCTTATTTAGAACGATGATCCCGGCGCAAGCTTCACTAATCTTTCAAAAAATAATCAACGGTTGTAACCACACGCACCTGCTTCATAATACTTGAAATTCCGCTGTTATTATCATCAGAAATCGTAAACTGCCCTTGTGATGCCGTTCGAATACCGCCTAAATCACTGTGAGCATTTTTAGCAAAAGCTTCTGCTGCCACTTGTGCATTACCAGTCGCAGCATCAAGCATGCCCGGCTTGATTGCATTTAAGGCCGTAAAGTTATAGGTGATTTGGGACGTGGTCAGTACTACATTTTGCTTCACGAGCTCATTTAATTGTTGAGAGGCGGCTTGCACGCGATCGACATCCGGTGAGATTAAAATGAGGTTGGCCGATGCCGAATAACGAGGCCCGCCATTGCTATTGCCGCCATACATGGCATTATCATTGATGGTTGCAGACTGGAGGTCAATGGCAGCAGCAGGGAAACCCTGGCTGATCCAAAATGTTTTGGCCAGCGCCTGCGCTTTAGCAATGCCTGTATACAAGGTGTTTAAGTCGTTGGCTGAATAATTTATGGTGATCTGCCAGACGGCTTGATCTGATTTTTCAGTTTGTTCAGCAAGACCCTTGACCGAAACATAGCGATTAAAATTATCCCGATGCGCAAGGCCACGGTCCACAAAAAACCCACACAGTGCAATGCCTACCGCCAAAACAAAAGCAGCGACGATATAATTTTGCTCTTCTTTTTGCATTTATTGGTTATCCTTCGCTTTTGAGTGAGCGTTCACTATACCAAAATTTTCTCGATTTTATAATGTTGCACGCTTCGCCCTGACATTTCATAAAAAAATATTATACTCGTCTTGAAAAGATTGATAAGATGGAGCCTCTTGCAAAATTATTTTCAAAATAGCAATCCAAAATAAATTAGTTCCTCTCATTTTCATCCAAAAGTCAAAAGTGGTTAATTATTTTACAAGTTGATTTATTTATATTCATATTTTTCATTTTTTGCCTGAGC
>JBMDXV010000210.1:0-2122 GCA_048594525.1 Gammaproteobacteria bacterium
TGATATTGCCATTGGTGGAATGGAGTATCCTTATCATCAGACAAACCCTGGTACTTTATATATAGTGCCTGACAGAAAACTTCTAACCTGCTGAAAAATAAATTTAATTGGCCGCTCCAATGGAAGGAAGAATTTTAAGAAAAAGTTAAATAACCCATTGAATGCAGGTTATTTAACATCAAGAAGGCCAGAATGGGTTAATCTTCGCTAAAATTTTCGAAAAAAAACCGGTAAAAAAGGTAAAGAATCTGGTAAAATAGCACTAGATTTTTTTCAGGGAGATGAGCGATGGTACGACTGGTAGAAGACCCGCAAATGCAGTTTGGCAATGTGGATATTTCTCAAATTGAATGGGACAAAAAATCTCGTGATGAAATGCCGCAAGTGCTTCAAGGATTGCAATATCTTTATGTTAATCGGCCTATTCGAGATGACATTTTTCGATTGTTAGAAAATCACATAGCGCCTCACGTGAATAAGAAGAATGGCCGTCCTGGGATGGCCTTGTGGAAAATATTCGTGTTGGGTGTGGTGAGGCTAGATCTGAATTGGGATTATGATCGGTTGCAAGACGAAGCCAATAATCATAAAAAACTGCGTCAAATGCTGGGTCATAGTGATTGGTTCGACGAATATTATTATGAGATGCAAACATTGAAAGATAATGTGAGTTTATTGACGCCGGAGTTGTTGGATGAGATTAACCAAATCATTGTCAAATCAGGTCATCTCTTGCTTAAAAAAAAAGAAAACGAAGCGCTGCGTGGGCGGTGCGATTCCTTTGTCGTTGAAACGGATGTCCATTTCCCGACAGATATTAATTTACTGTTTGATGCCATGCGCAAAGTCATCACCTTAACAGCCCGTTTATGTACTCGTCATGGTTTAAGTGATTGGCGTCAGAGTGAATACACGGTTCGTCATCTTAAAAAATTAATGCGTATTGCTCAAAATAAAAAGCGAGTCAGCGCAAAGACGGAGGAGCAGAAAAAAAAGCGCCAAGAACGCATTGTGGAAGCGCATCAAGATTATCTGGACGTTGCGGAAAAATATTTACAGAAAGCGCGTAAAACGCTGACAGACTTGGAAGAACGGGGCATATTGGATAGAACGGATTTACTGCTCAGGGTGAGTATTGATGGTTTTGCTGAACATGCAGAAAGACAAATCAATCAAGTGGATCGGCGAGTGATGAAAGGAGAGAAAATACCGCATTCAGAAAAAGTGTTTTCTATTTTCGAGCCGCATACGGAATGGGTATCCAAGGGCAAGCCAGGCGTTCCGGTCGAATTAGGGCTTAAAGTATGTGTGCTGGAAGATCAATATCAATTTATTCTTTATCATCAAGTCATGCAAAAACAAACTGACGATCAGGTGGCGGTATTGATGGTAGAAGAAACAAAAAAACGGTTTCCTGATTTAGATTCGGTGAGTTTTGATAAAGGATTTCACTCACCGGAGAATCAACAAGAATTAAGGACTCGTTTAAAGTGTGTGGCGTTACCGAGAAAAGGAAAATTATCGGAAGCGGCTCGACAAATCGAATCGGCTGAGGAATTTCGCCAAGCCAGGCGTAAACACTCAGCGGTTGAATCCGCCATCCATGCTTTGGAAATCCATGGGCTTGACCGTTGCTTAGACTTCGGACTTCCCGGATTTAAGCGCTATGTGGCTTTAGCGATAGTGGCCAGAAATATTCAGCGACTCGGAGCGATATTAAGAATGCAAGCACTGAAAAGAGAAGAAAGAATCCAAAGAAAGCATCCATGTAGTAATGACGCCGTGGTGAGAAAGCGGCTAGCCGCCTAGAGCTATAACCAAAGGAATTACATCGTCGCCCCAGAATATCACCTGGCTCAAAATCATGGAAAAGGTGTTTTTTTAGGCTGGCCTCACGATAACATGACATTTTAAGTGCTTCTTGCTAAAAGACAGTCGGTTTTCCCAGCAAAGTCCAGGCAGAATTTTAGAAAAAAGGAGGGTTTTCTGTCAGGCACTAGATAGTGAGAAAAACAATAATGCCCATAAATCGAATCTGCATCTCAATTGATAAAACAGACATCTTAATAAAACAACTTGATTTTAATTCGAGCAAATCGGTTGGACTACCGACATCAGAGGC
>JBMDXV010000211.1:0-2118 GCA_048594525.1 Gammaproteobacteria bacterium
GGGGATGCCGCAATTTATGCCTAGCACGTATCGGGAATATGCGGTATCGACTACGAATGCGAGTCCCAATCTTTTTGCGAATCCCGCTGATGTCATAGGAAGTGTTGCAAATTACCTTGCCAAAATGGGCTGGACGACCGGCGCGCCCGTTGCTGTTCCCGCCACGCTTGCAAAAGGTGTAACCCCCACCGATGCCATGCAAAACGGAAATTTAAGCGTGAGTGCTTTGAGAAAAAGGGGGGTGTATGCCGCAAGGGATTTAAATGGAAATTTACCAGCTGACTTGATCGTATTACAAGGTCAGGATGGCCCGGAGTATTGGCTGGCGTTCCATAATTTTTATGTGATAAAGCGCTATAACGCAAGTACGCTATACGCGATGACAGTCTATCAGTTGGGAAAAAAAGTTAAGGCAAATTTGCAGTAGAAGCCGCACTATTACTAGAAGGATTGGGGGAGTCGGTGGTATTGCCTTTCACTGAAGAACTGGAGTCAATAAAGACTTGTCCAGTTGATGACTGAAGCTGTCCTTGCACCACTGAGCCTGCATTTAAATAAACCGCACCATTGCTTTCGAGGTTACCGAGAATCTTGCTGTTCTGGGCTACAAAATCACCATTGGCAATGACACTTTGGATCGAGGCATTGGTTGCCGTCGTTTTACCATAGACATTTAAAGTGCCTTGTACGGTGGTACCATTCAAAATGAGCGTGCCATATACATTCAAATTAACAAGCGTTCCTGTGCCACAACTGACATTACCATAATAAGTCTCTCCTACCGTAAAAGAGCCATCCGTTTGGCACACATCTGCAAACGCAGCTGCACTCATCATGAGCAAAGCAGCAGAAAAGCCTAGGTATTTCATCTTCATTTGTGTTAGATCCCTCTGGTTGAGTGCAAGAACCTGCTAAAGATACAAGGGTCTTTTGTTCCTGTCAACTTAATATATCTACTCAAAAATATATAGTGTAAGATAGCCAGCTTTGAATATGGAGCCACAATTGCGATGAGTCAAAAAATTATTGGATTAACGAGCGTTGTCGTGATGAGCTTTTCCGCTAACTTTGGCATTAGGTGGCTATCTTTTGCTGGGGGAATGGGGCCTTCTTCGATTCCTTTCTGGTTTCTGGGCGCGTTTATGTTTTTTATTCCGCTGGCTTTGATTGTGTCCGAGTTTTCGAGTCTATACCCGGAAGAAGAGGGCGGAATGTATCTTTGGACACGCCGTCACTTAGGGAATGCGCCTGCTTTTGTATTGGCTTGGGTGTATTGGGTGGTGAACGTTTTTTATTATCCCGCCATCCTCACTTTTTTGACCACCAGCTTGGCTTATGCCTTTGGTCGAGCCGACCTCGCCAATAATGAAACCTTTGTCACCCTAACGGTCGTCGGATTTTTTTGGCTGATCACAGGTCTTGTTTTAACCGGTCTCAAGCCCAGTAAATGGGTGACGGTGTTTGGCGGATTTTTTGGTACATTTTTAATCGTTGTGCTTTTAATTATCTTAAGTTTTGTTGCGCTTGTACTTTTTCATCACAGTGCCACTTCGTTTGATCTCAGTGCTTTTAAACCTGGGAGTGGTGTACTCAATAATTTATCTTCGCTCTCAATCCTCATGTTTGCAATGGCAGGGATTGAAGCCCTTCCCACGATTGCTTCTGCGGTAAAAAATCCTGCTAAAACCCTCCCCAGGGGAATTATGATCGCGGCTTTTTTGATCTTTGGCGGCTATGCCTTGGGCACTGTCGCGATGAATCTGATAGCGACGCCGAGCGAAATCCAAAATACCACAGGCTTGATGAATATATTTGGACTATTAAGCCTCCGTTTACATCTTCCCGGCCTTGATCAAATCATCGCGGTGCTCCTCGTTTTTTCTGAAGTGGCAGGCCTGATCGTGTGGGTGATTGTGCCAGTTGTGATGTTTTTTAGAGCCACTGAAAAAGGGATTTTGCCGAACTGGTTCCATCAGGAAACTCAACCACTACCAGCTGAAGCTGGTAGGTTGAAATTACAGGCTGAAGCCTCGGACTACTCTAAAGAGATATTTGTAAGATTCCCAGACTCATTCCCATCGGAATGGCTATTAATATAAGCATTAATGATTTCATCAG
>JBMDXV010000212.1:0-4273 GCA_048594525.1 Gammaproteobacteria bacterium
TCGTTTACTGATGGGGGCAACAAATATGCCGTATATCTGTCTATCATTACAAACCTTGCCATGCCTTGCTTCCAGTCCCGTTAATTCAGCCAGTATTTTAACATTGATCGGATTTACAGCATAGCGCGACAGACTCCTAGGCAGCGTGAAATGAAGCAACTAATTTGGTTTACGCACCAGTTTTCAATTTTAAATCGTGCGGGGATGGGATTTAGTGTGAGTCTGAAACTCTTGCAGAGAAGTTGCACTGATAAAAAACTTCAAATCAAAATAGGGGGGATTTTACAGGAGGTCGAACGTGGACAATCCTTTTCAAATGCGCTGGCCTGCTATCCTGAACTATGTGACGCCTTTTATGTGGAAATGATTAAAGTGGGAGAAGAAACGGGGTGTTTGACAGAAGTCCTCTCCGAACTTCAACACTATTGGGAGCGGCAATATCATTTTAAGCAGGAGTCGATGCGGGCTTTATTATATCCCACGCTTGTCATGATCATGATGGTCGTATTGACGCTGGGTTTATGTATAACGGTGATTCCGAAATTTCAACACATCTTTGCTAGCTTTCATGCCCCCTTACCTTGGATAACTGGCTTTCTTTTCAACAGTGTCGATTTTTTTAAGCATTACTTTTTGTTCATCTTGGTTGCAGCGGGGGGAGGAGGATGGCTTGGTAGGCAGTTTGTAAAACCTTATATTTTTTTGATTTTACAAGATCCGCGCATTTTAAAGATTCCTGTATTGGGCGCATTTTTCCAGGCCAGGTTGTTGTTTAAATTTTATCGCGTTTTGGCCATTGCTCTAAAAGCTGGGCTTTCCCTACAGAAAAGTATTGAGCTCATGCGAAGAATGTTTAAATCAACACCCTTAAAATCGCTCATCCCTTTATTGGAATATGATTTAAAAAATGGGCGTAGGCTTACTGAAGTCTTTGATCGAGAAATATATTTTCCTCCCATGTGTCAAGGGTTTATTCATATAGCGGAGGAAACGGGCACATTGGATCAGCAGTTTTTCAATCTGGCCGGAATTTTTGAAGAGCAGGTCAGTGTCGCGCTCGAACGATTTAAAACTCTCCTTGAACCTGTGATGATGCTCTTGACGGGCGTGCTTGTGGGAGGCATCGTTCTAGCAATCTATTACCCGATTTTTTCATTGGGAAGCGTCTTTTAGAAAAACAGGAGAGCGATCAAGATTTCAGCATAATCTCTTTTTCAAGATAATGGATATTGGTGCCGCCCGTAATAAACCCTGCATCTTCTAAAATACGACGATGCAACGGAATGTTGGTCTTTATTCCATCGATGACGAGTTCACTCAAGGCGCTGCGCATCCTTGCAATGGCGACTTCTCGCGTTTCACCATAGGCGATGATTTTTGCAATCATAGAGTCGTAATTGGGCGGAACGCGATAACTGGAATAAAGATGTGAGTCGACCCGGATTCCGGGGCCTCCCGGTGCGTGATATAACTGCACGGTTCCTGGGGATGGGATGAAGGTCTCGGGATCTTCGGCGTTGATTCGGCACTCAATGGCGTGGCCTCGGAGTTCAATATCTTTTTGTTTGACCGATAAGGGATGCCCTGCAGCAATGCGGATTTGTTCTTTTACGATATCGATTCCTGTTACGAGTTCTGTGACGGGATGTTCTACCTGAACGCGGGTATTCATTTCAATAAAATAAAAACTGCCATTTTCGAAGAGGAATTCAAAGGTTCCTGCGCCGCGGTATTTCATTTTTTCACAAGCTTTGACGCAGATGTGGCCGATCTTTTTGCGTTGGTCAAGAGAAATGCCTACAGCTGGCGCTTCTTCTACTACCTTTTGATGACGGCGCTGCATGGAGCAATCGCGCTCACCTAAGTGAATTGCGTGGCCCGCGCCGTCACCGATAATCTGAATTTCGATGTGACGTGGGTTTTCCAAAAATTTTTCCATGTAGACCATGGGATTTCCAAAGGCTGCTAAGGCTTCCGTTTTAGTCATTTGAATCGATTCAAGAAGCGCTTCTTTTTTGCGAACAATTCGCATGCCTCGACCACCACCTCCACCCGAGGCTTTGATGATAACTGGGTAACCGATTTTGTCAGCGATTTTGAGGTTTTTAGCATGATCGTCGCCAAGTGGACCACCCGAGCCCGGAACACAGGGTACGCCGAATTTTTTCATGGTGTTAATCGCTGAGACTTTATCACCCATCATGCGAATGCTCTCAGCTTTGGGGCCAATGAAGAGAAAGCCACTTTTTTCAACGCGCTCGGCAAAGTCCGCATTTTCAGATAAAAAGCCATACCCCGGATGAATAGCGGTCGCATGCGTGACTTCAGCTGCGGCAATCAGGGCCGGAATATTGAGATAACTTTCTTTTGAAGGAGCAGGGCCGATACAGACCGATTCATCGGCCAGAAGCACATGTTTTAAGCTGCGGTCTACGGTTGAATGAACAGCTACCGTTTTGATGCCTAGTTCACGGCAGGCCCGTAAAATGCGCAAAGCGATTTCGCCTCGGTTGGCAATCAGAACTTTTTCAAGCATGATTGCCTCCTATGCTATGGTAAACAAAGGTTGATCGAATTCAACGGGCTTGCCATTTTCAACCAGGACCGCGGTGATGATTCCCGCTTTATCGGCCTCAATGCGATTCATCATTTTCATAGCTTCGATAATACAGAGCGCGTCACCCACTTTGACCGTTTGGCCGACTTTTACAAAGGGAGGGGCATCAGGCGACGCCGCGAGGTAGGCTGTTCCTACCATTGGCGCTTTAACGGAGTAGCCAGTCGGTTTGTCCTCAGCCGAGGGCGCGGTATTTGCCAGAGGCACAGCGCTCGGGGCGACAGGCGCAGCCTGCACAAGCGGAATCGGCGTAGCAAAATGCGCAGCTGGTGCTACAGTCATATTCCGGGAGAGACGAATGGTTTCTTTATCTTCCGTAATTTCTATTTCAGTCAAGCTAGATTTTTCAATCAGTGCAATTAATTTTTCAATATCTTGTACATTGATTTTCATGAAGGATTTGCCTTTTTCCTAAAAATTATTGCTCGCTACAGTACACAATCGCTGCCTCCAATGCAAGTTCGTAACCCAGCGGGCCCAAGCCCATTATCACCCCAATAGCAATATCGCTGAAGTAAGATTTGTGGCGAAACGCTTCTCGTGAATGAATATTTGAAAGATGGACTTCAATAAACGGAATATTGACACTGAGGAGAGCATCCCGAAGGGCAATACTGGTATGGGTAAAAGCAGCAGGGTTTAAGAGTATAAAATCGACCTTACCCAGAGAGGCATGGATGGCATCAATGAGTTCATGCTCAGCATTCGATTGAAAAGCATTGAGTGTGTTCCCTTTTAACACGCATTGCTCTTTGAGGGAACGCAAAATATCTTCTAACCTTGCTGAACCATAATGTTCAGGTTCTCGCTGTCCCAGTAAGTTGAGGTTGGGGCCATTTAAAACTAAAATATTTGCCATAATAGAGTCCTCTATTTACTTTTTTTGATACTAGCATGTTCACAGCTGGCTTTCAAAAAAACTTATTCACAAAAACTTGGGATAACTCTGTGGATAAGTTTGTGGTTAACTTCGTTAAGGAAGAAAAGCCAAGGCCTAGATTTTTTTGCTGAAATAAAATTCATTTGATTATTTTTTCAACTTTACAGATCAGTTTTCCATTTGTCAACTGGGCAAAGATTTTTTTGCCGTTCTCTACGCTATTGACATCTGATAATACTTTGTTTTTGTCAGTATATAAAATAGCATATCCTCTTTGTAAGGTATTGATAGGACTAAGGGTTTCTATTTTTTTTATGGCCAATCCAAATTGAGATTTTTTAGCGGTTAGTCCCTTTTCAAAAGCTTGATTTAAGCGATTGAAAAACGCATTCGTCCGTTGTCGCAAAAATATAATTTTTTGTTCTGGGTCCTGCTTCTCTATGAGCACAGTAGTATAGTCTAGCCTTGATTTTTTTACTTCAATCAGCTTGTGGATAATTTTATTGATTTTTTCGAGTATCTGTTGCAAAAGTTTTTGCTGTTCATGAATTTTTTGAGCAGGATGAATGAGCAGGCGGCAGAGAAAAGCCAGCTGTTTTGCCTTTTCATGGTAGTGCCCTGTGAGGTGGTGTTGCAATCGGGTGTGAATAAAAGTGCGGTCAGGTCGCAAAGCATGCAGATGTAGCATATAGAGGAGAATTGGTCTATAAGCAAGCTACTCAACTAACATGAAGGCAGGATGAATACAGAAGATTTAACAAAGCGATTGTCAAACC
>JBMDXV010000213.1:0-3623 GCA_048594525.1 Gammaproteobacteria bacterium
TGGTTTGACAATCGCTTTGTTAAATCTTCTGTATTCATCCTGCCTTCATGTTAGTTGAGTAGCTTGCTTATAGACCAATTCTCCTCTATATGCTACATCTGCATGCTTTGCGACCTGACCGCACTTTTATTCACACCCCCTAAAATTTAGGATCAAAAGTAAAACCGACGAAGGCTTTTAGAAAAGGCGCCCGTTCTGGAAAGGTTTGGCCTACTTTAAAGCGGTATGATTCATAGGCTTTAATAATTCGGGGGTCATATTGCAATTCCGAAGCGCGTAAAATCCCTTCCGACTCCACCCCTTTTTCACTATAAAACTGGAGTTTTAAGTGGTCTTGCATTTGGGCATAGAGCGTATCTTGCGTGACAGGATGGCTTTTTGTTTTTTCTAAATAGTGAGGGAGATATTCTTTTATTTCATTTAAATATAAAAGAGGACGATAGGTTTTAATATCGTACGTCGTCAAGGTGTTATGTGAAATCGATAAATAATTCATGCCGGTGGTCATATCGGATTGATCCGCATGCATGATGACAGGCAGGTTATGTGTGCCATATGATGCATTAAAAGCACGAGCCAGCACATCTAGCGGAAGCGCCTTTTCAGTATGTGCCGGGATAAAAACAGGCAAGAGGACGTCGGTGGCTGAGGTTAAGATTTGCCTAATGAAATCTTCACTATACGCTTTTAGCTTAAAGCGATAAGCATGGCTAATATCCCGTAAAGTTTGATGATACGTCACGCTCCAATGCCAGGGATTGGTTAGCTTTAAAGCGGACTTGAAGAAAAATAAACGAACTTCTGACCATGCGGGATTTTGCCAAATGGCCTCAAGCCATTTTTGATCAAACAGAAGAACACGTACCTTCCACGGAGCATGTTCTTTTTGAGCAATCTCTTTGAAAATTTTATAATGATCCAAAGGTTGAGTGGGCTTAAACGCTTTTGGGATTTGGTATTCTTTCTGAAGCTTAGCATAGCATTCATTAAAGCTATGCAATTGCAGCATATAGGCACTTCTTGATCCTGCGCTGAGTCTGGAATTGAGGTTAAGCGAAAAGCGTGTGTGCATAAAGTGTTCTGTATACAATAGAACGGGAAAAATCTTTCCTGTTCTATAAACATCTCGCGGCATAATATTATTTTCACCCTGGTAATACACCTCGATCGTCCCCTCAAGCAAAAGCATGGGCTGCGCCACAGGTTTGGGTATGGATAAAATATCTCCTTTTCCATCTGGGATGTAAAAATGATGCTCATCTGCAATCTGCTCACCATATTTGTAATCCACCAGATGCAATTTCAAATTCGGATGCGGGCCTACCTCTTCAATCACTTGATAAAACTCAGGATTCAGCTTTTTCACGAGGGATTTGATTTCATTCCAACTGGTTGGGGTCATTGCAGTCTATGCAGGAATAGTGTGCACACAGTCTATTTTTAGACTAGGGTTCTTGTCAACTGAAATGTGCTTTCCAAAGTTGGTCACGACAAGCAATTCGCCGAATCCCCTGTCTTAGTGGAATTTGTCTATTACTAAACGACCAAATAAAGTAACAGGTAATGCTATATAAGGGACAGGTATTTTAAAATTATACTTGTCCCTTAAATGAATTAATGGTAAATTAGGGACAAGTAAAAATTAATTATACTTGTCCCTTATGAAAAAGCGTGTGCAAAGTAAAATTATTGGACGTCTCTCAGAAATAGAGGCGCTTGAAAGAGTTTATAGTTCAAAAAAAGCAGAGTTCGTTGCTGTTTATGGGCGGAGAAGGGTGGGCAAAACATTTCTGATTAGACATTTTTTCAAACAACAACCTTGTGTGTTTTTTCAATTAACGGGTATCCATAATGCCTCACTTAAAACACAACTTGCCGAATTCACGAAGGAGTTAGAAGCACTCTATGTTAGCTTAGATATGAAATTGCATTTAGTACAACCCAAATCATGGCTACAGGCTTTTGAAATGCTCACTGAAGCGATTAAACATACGAAGAAAAAAGTGATTTTATTTTTTGATGAATTTCCTTGGATGGCCAGTAAAAAATCGAAATTATTACAAGCCTTAGACTATTACTGGAATCGATATTGGGTGGATCATCCAAAGGTAAAACTGGTGATCTGTGGATCAGCAGCATCCTGGATTATAGAGAATATTCTCAATAATAAAGCGGGATTACATAATCGCGTGACGCTGCGATTAGCGGTCGAGCCCTTTACTTTACGTGAAACACAGGACTATTTAAAAAGTGAAGGCGTTGTGCTAGATCATGCCCAAATACTTGAGCTTTATATGTGTATAGGGGGGATTCCCTTTTACCTCAGCGCTGTTCGAAGCGGGCTTTCAGCAACGCAGAACATCAACGCGCTGTGTTTTAAAAAGCAAGGTGCCTTGGCTGACGAGTTTAATAATCTATTTTCATCCTTGTTTCAACGTTCAGAAATGCATGAGACGATTGTTAAATTGCTGGCCGCTCATCGTCAAGGCGTGAGCAGGAAGGACATTGAAACCATGATCGCCTGGAAAGGGGGCGGCTTAACGCGCATATTAAGAGAGCTTGAGTATGCAGGCTTTATAGAAAGTTTTATTACTTTGAACCGTGCGCGGGGCAATTATTATAAGCTTGTAGATGAGTATACCTTATTTTATTTAAATTGGATTGCGCCCCCTTTAAAGGAAAAGCGTATGAAAGAATTCAATACAAAATTTTGGGAGGAATCTGCCCAATCTGCTGCCTGGAGGGCATGGGCCGGATACGCGTTTGAAGCAATGTGTTTTAAACATCTCGACAGCATCAAAAAGGCTTTGAATATTTCAGAGGGTGCAGTCGCGACAACCTGGTGCTATGTTGCAAAGAAAAATGGCGGCATTCCAGGCGCACAAATCGATTTACTCTTTGATCGACAGGATGGCCTGATCAATTTGTGTGAGATCAAGTATTCAACTAGCAAATTTAAAATTGATAAAGCGTATGCAAAAGTACTGCAAAATAAACTGGACGTGTATAAGAAAGTGACTAAAACAAATAAACAAGCCGTCTTATCCATGATCACGACACGCGGGCTGCAAGCCTCTTCTTATTTAGATGGGCTAGTTTGGTCCTCTGCTACCGTGCAAGATTTATTTGAATAAGCACCAGCGGGCAGGCGTTCTACTTTGAGATAAAGCTTTTTATTTATTCAAGTAAAAAAATTTACGCGAAAACACTCGCCTCTATAATCTTTGACCTAAAGCAAAATTTACTATAAATTAATACTTAATAATAAATTAACATAAAAATGAGAGGCAAAGATG
This sequence comes from Gammaproteobacteria bacterium, assembly GCA_048594525.1. GTDB lineage: Bacteria > Pseudomonadota > Gammaproteobacteria > Francisellales > CACEW01 > JAJZUD01. The sequence goes on from JBMDXV010000213.1 coordinate 3,297, forward strand.
CGAGAAATTATTGTTCCAGGTGATCCAATGCTCAATATTAGTTTACCTGTCGCGCTTGAAGAAAACCTAAAAAATACGGCAAAGAAAAATAAAAGGCGTCCTCAGGATGAACTGATCCGTCGGCTTTCGCGTAGCTTTAAAGAAGGGGCTTTTTTTTCTGAGATTCATATACCGTATTTAGAAATGACTAGGAGTCTGTCGAACATGGATTTTGGAGTTTTCCAAAAATAGGACTCTGGATTTTTTCAGGAGTAATCGAAATATTTTTGGACGAAGGATGATGCTTAAAACAGCCGCAAATACTCCTTTTTACAAAAAAACACACCC
>JBMDXV010000214.1:0-9723 GCA_048594525.1 Gammaproteobacteria bacterium
GGGTTTGAAAGAGGGCGAAGTCAGAAGAACGAGTTACAGGGAGTAGCTTAGTCATAATGCGACCACATCCGAATAGCATTCACCGACGGGTGTTTTTAACCCTTCAATAATGCTCTCGCGCATTCCAAGAATGGAGGATAAATAAAGACTCTCCGATTAAAACAGCATTGCCGCGTTTTCCAGTAATATGAACAGGTCTGTGATATAACTCTGCCTCATCTATCAGTTGATAAATGTTTTGTCGCGCTTGTGCTGCTGTTATAATAGTCACTGTCATTCCTTCTTTACATCGGTAAAGTGTAGTTCACCCCAACACTGAATACGTTTAACGACGCCCCTTTAGACGGAGGATTTGAAAAGCCGGTGTTGCTCCAATCACTGCCGAAGGTGTGTTCATATTGGCCATAGACATTCAGGTTTTTCATGACTTCATAGCCCAGCCCTGCTGCGGCAGCAGGGAGCCAGCTTGTCACTCCCGTTTCGCTGTTATTGACGCTTAAGCTCGTTTGCTGATTGGCTGCACCCACTTTAACGAAGGTATTAAAGCCGTTATCCATTAAATACGTGCCGCTTAATAAAAGTTGGAGGGCGGAGTTTTTGAAATTGCCGGAGCCCGCTGTACTTGAATAATTGGTTTTGCCAAAATCACTGTAATTGGCTTCAACGCCGGTTGAAATATGATTAGCAATGGCGTAGTTATAACCAATACTGGCCCCGCCGGTATAGTTTTGATTAGAGGAAGAATATCCCGGAACTGATGGGTGATTCGTCGCGGCCCAGCCTCCATCTATACCTAAGAAGACGCCCGATTGCGCAGATGCTGCAAAAAGAGAGAATGAGAGCAAAGATAAAGTGCCTGTGAGGAAGGTAAGCGTTATTTTTTTCATATAAAATCCTATAAAAAAATGAGCGGGATGATTCTCGCATATCAAAATCTGAAAAGCAATATGGTATCTAAAATAACCAGATTAATCTACAAGCAAGCCGAACAAGTTTTTAGGATCTTTCAAAGTCTCCGGAATCAAGCCTGCATAAAGCCCCACCTTGTGTAGCGTCGCAAGCCCATAGACATAACGCAAAATACTGTAATCTTCCAGCGCAAATCCCACCGCGTCAAAGAGTGTAATTTCCTGCGTTGTTTCACGCCCCTTTTTGCTGCCTTGACACAACTCCCAAAGCTCCGCATACACCTGATTCCGCGCGGCCTCACCGAGATTTTGAATCTCGCCTTCATGCACGGTTTGCGGAAAATATTCCACCACGATTTTGGCGATGTCCAAAATCTCAGGATCAAGCTCCGTTTTATCAGGAGAGTCCCCGCCGATTCCGGCGATATGTTGCCCGGGTTCGAGCCAAGCTTTCATGAGAACTTTTTGTTTTGTTTTTGCAGCTGTTGCGGTGACAATGATATCCGTGCCTTGAATGGCGGAGGGCACGTCTGCTGCGCGAATCAGATGAAAAGATTCCCCCTCTAAATGCCGCGCAAAGCGATCCATTGCATGGGGATCAAGATCAAAATAGCGGACTTCCGTTAAGTCGAATAAAGCATGATGTGCCAGCACCTGAAATTCGCTCTGCGCGCCGCAACCGATGATCGCCAGTTTTTTACTCTCAGGCCTTGCCATGAGTTTTGAGGCAAGCGCCGCAACCGTTGCAGTACGAAGCGCGGTGAGGAGGGTCATCTCAGAAATAAGAAGAGGATAACCGGTTGAAACCTGAGCCAGTACGCCTAGCGCCACAATATTCAAAAGCCCTGCTTTAGGATTGTTAGGGTGACCGTTCACATATTTAAAACTAAAATAGTCGGGGCCACAGGTCGGCATGAGTTCTATTACGCCATTGTCAACATAAGCCGCGTAACGCGCTGATTTTTGAAACTGATCCCAGGCTTTAAAATCCTCACGCATCTCTGATGCGAGTTCCCAGCAGAATGTTTTGATCCCCACTTTTTGTACGAGTGCACGAATGTCCTGAATCCCTAATAACATATATTTTTTCCTTTTTTAAAGGGAGATCATAGTAGAAATAGTTTATTTTTGCAACTGCAATTTTAATTTTTAAATTAAAAGCTTGATGTTTAATGATAATTTTATTAAAATAAATTGAAATCAACCCATCTCAAGGATGAAAAACATGGCCTATGCAGCAGAAGGCGAGGCGCGTGCCCTCTTAAAAAACCCGACAGCCGATTACCTCGATGTTTACTTAAGCACCCATTATCCAGGCTTAAGAGCAAAGCTTGGAGCTTATCTCGACCAAACCCACCCGATGACCACAGAACGTTTCAGCGGTATCTGTGAAACGCTTTACGCTTATGCTAAGGAAAATAAGGCGACGGCGATTGCCATGGCGGTCGTTGTGTTGCCGACCATCTGTCAATATTGGTTTCCGGCTCAGGCTTTAATTCGCTCGACCGCGATCGCCTATTTTTTCAGTATTGTTTCAACAGGAATCAATGTCAAACTCACGAGCGATGTCGTCGGGACAGAAATGATCGGTGCAACTTTGGGCGCGATGCAATATGTCGGGAGCAGCATCAATAAATTAGGGTTTTGTAATGCGGCGTATACGATCGGCAAACAGTCGCTCTATTATTTTTGCCCACCGGAGTATCGCGCGGCCCGCTGGACTCAATTACAGCTTGAAAACCAAGGCTTAGGCGCTTATATTAAAAATATCGCCCTACCGCCCTTGAGAATCAGCATGCGTGCTGCGGGTCCCGTCGGCGCCCTCTTTTTAGCCGGCTTATTTTATGTGACCTCAGAACTCGCCTTGCAGGAAACTGAAAATGACAATCGCTTTTGGAGCTCACTAAATTTTGCGCTGCTCGGCCTCAATATCGGCTTGTATGCGAAAGATTTTATCACCACAGCCACTGGCCTTTTACGGCCCCACACCCCGGCAGAAAAACTGGCGCAAGAAGCCGCTGATTTTCTGGAGCTCGCCCGTTATTTAGATCGCGAACATCGGGCTGACCCTTTTTTATTAGCGTGGATCAAGACCGCCGACACAGATTTAACCGCTCGGCGAGATGCGTTAAGACCGCTGATTGAGCGCATGCAAGGGAATGTGAACGAGGCAGACCTGGTCACCTGGTTTCGGGAAAATAAAATCGCTTTATCTGATGATGAAGTCTATGAAATCCTAGCCCTTAATCTCGGAGAAGAGGCAACGAAAAAATTAGATCTTTTGGATGCGGTGCTCAGCGTCCCAGACATTCAAGCAGGCTTGCGGAGTCGCCAGGAAGCCGCGGATAAAAAAATATTTGAAAGCCTCACAGACGCACTGAAAACAGAATCTTCCCTCGCGGAACTCAATCGTCGCATGACGCATTTAGCCGTCACACGAAAAACCTTGTCTTATGTCATAGGTGGATTGACCTCAGCCGTTTTTGCAGTGGCCCTCAATGATCTTTCTCGTCAGGCTGTGTTGGAGAGCCCGGTCACGGCACCTTTACACTTTTTACATTTTGATAATCAACACGTCGCCATGTGGGTGGGGCTTTTGCCGACGATCTTCAGTTACAGCAGTGTGAACTTTAATAAAGGCGTGGGACGCGCCTGTGGTCACCTTTTCGCGTCTTATTTTGAAGCCCGCAGGTCGCTTGTGCGCGATGAAGAAACAGGGTCTATAATGGAAAAAACCCACACAGCCTGTGAAACCTTTGGGCGCTTACTTGTCAATTCGCGCTTAACGGGTGTGATGACGGCGCTCGGCATCGCGGCCTTCAGCGCCTCAACGGCTGCGTTTGAGTCCAATCGATCCAGTAGCGGGCAATATAACTCAGCGGTCACGCCGTCTATTTATAACGAAGGCTTGGAAAAGCTGATTGAACTCATGGGGTTTGAAGACTTTGCGAATGCCATTGGGATGATCGTCGGTGTCAACGCCGCACTTGTGAATGCCTCTGCCATCATTGAACCCACTGTGGCCGGTGCACAGCGCGTCTTGTGTCGCCTTGATACGCCACCTCACGCCACACCGGGGCCGTTTTCCAGGGGAATGCTTGAAGAGGATATCGCTAGCACTTACATCGTCCCGGGTGCGAAGGAAGGTGGGCCAGCTTGTAATTAAGGACGGGCTCGTCCGCTTGAAAATATTTTTAATTTCTCGTCGTGAATTAAAAAGGCTGAGTCATGGCGAGAATGATAATGAGGATTAATAGAAGCGTAGGAATTTCATTAAAAATTCGATAAAAGCGATCAGTGTGATGATTACGATTTTCCTGAAAAACATTAAGATAATAGCCGCAGAGTCCATGAAAAACAAGCAAGATGGCAACCAATATTAGCTTCGCCCAAAACCAGCCTAAGTGGACGCTACGGGGCAAGAGATCAAAAAACATCAGGTAAAGCCCTGAGCAGACACTGAGCAGCATAGCTGGCATCATAATATAAAAGTAGAGTTTATACTCCATGATTTTAAACTGTTCTGACACGTCTTGCGATTTAGCCATGGCATGATAAACAAACAACCTTGGAAGATAAAACAGGCCTGCAAACCAGCAAATTACTGCAATAACGTGAAGTGCAATAACATAATTCAATGAATGAGCCTCAAAAAAACCGAGCTTACACCCTTGTAAAAAAATTGCCAATACTGACATATGTCTTTATAATACCTGATTGACCCCGATGCTAAGCAAAAGGATAGACGCGTGGAAAAGAAAGATAAAAAAATCGAGATCGACTTAAGCGATGAGCTTTGGAATGTCAACGATACTGAATCTTTTAACAATGGCTTGTATCATCAGCTTTTGATGGAACAATATAAAGTCTACGTTGAAATGTCTGATCGTGTGAGCACCCGGCGCACCCTTGCCCATGTTTTCTTTATGACCTTTAATGTGATTACCTTAAGTGCGCTCGGGTTTACTTTGAGCCACGAGCAGATTGTGCATCGCGTGGGATTCCTTTTGTTTCCACTGATGGGGCTTCTCGTGATGTGTTATGCCTGGTGGGCTCTGGTCCAATATTTTCGTCGGATGATGCGGGTGAAAACCATGGTGATTGCAGAACTAGAAAAACGCATGCCCTCCAGCCCCTCCTGGCAAGCGGAGCGAAAAGCCATGGGACGTGAGAATCCCTATGGACAACTCAAACGTATGGAAGTGGTCTTGCCTTTTATTTTTGCCCTCCTGTATGTTTTTTCTTTTGTTTATGCCACGCACTTATCCTGAGCCGGGGGAGACTCCCTGGCATGTTTTTTTTAAACCGTTTTGTAGCCTGCTCCCTGCTCTGTAGCCTTTTTACCTTCAGCTATGCGGATGTATCTGACTCAGCGCTTGCAGAGGCCTTAGGTTGGGTTAATACCCTCGGTGCAAAAAATTGCAACGCCTGCGGAGGATATTATGATCTCAGCCAATTTCCGGCCGCTGCGCCTATGGATTTTAAGGCTGCGCCTGTCACGATCAACGCGAGCCCTCCTGTTCATTACCAGCTCAACGGAAATGTTGAATTTCAGAATGGCGTTCATCTCAGTCAGCCCGGGCGTACTTTATATGCAGACCATGCGGTGATCACTCCAAACTTACATACTGGTCGATTAGATGCCATTTCTGCAGACGGCAATATTCGCCTCGCGCAACCGGATGAACTCTTACTGGCACGCTCTATTCAAGCCGATTTAGTCAACTATCAGGCCCAAGCAGTGGATGTGGCTTATTTGATTAGGGTAGGAGAAACCAGTCCGACCTTAAAAGCATCTCAACCCATAGAAGGCAATTTTACAGGCTTTGCCCGTGGCACAGCGGCCCATGTCGCTCAATCCGCACAAAATAAATTCTCACTGTCAAAGGCCACCTATAGCACTTGCTCTCCCCTCACACGAACCTGGGAACTGGATGCCAACAGCATTGATATTGATCAGGCAGAAGGCCGGGGAGAGGCATATAACACCTCCCTCAAAGTGCATGGCATTCCTTTACTTTATTTGCCTTATTTTTCTTTTCCAACAAGTGGCGAACGCAAATCAGGCTTTTTATACGGGAATATCACGGGAAACACTGCAAACGGGCTCTCTCTTTCCGCGCCCTATTACTTTAACCTTGCCCCTAATTATGATGATACGCTCACCCCAACGCTATATACCAAACGTGGCATTTTGTTTGATAATAACGTTCGCTTTCTGACCGAGTCGAGTTCCGGCAATATTGATACGCAGGTCTTACCCTATGATCAGGCAGACAACTCCATTTGGCGTTATGCTTATACGATCAATGATACAACAAACTTTACCCCTAATCTGACGGGGAATGTTAACTATTATGCCGTGAGTGATGACAATTATCTTCAAGATTTTAGTGTGCTCGGCGCCAATCAAACTTTATTGAATCGTTCAGGGAGTTTGAATTATCAAAATGAGCACTGGAATTTTTTCGGACTCTTACAATCTTACCAAATTCTAAACAATACTTTAACAACACAAAATACGCCCTATAACGAGCTGCCTGCTTTAAACCTCACAGGTCAATATCCTAATCTCATCGGGCCATTCGACTTTTCATTGGGGAGTAATCTCACTAACTTTACAAAAAGTGGGGCGCCTTTTGAAGTGTCTCCGGTGGAAGCCACCCGCCTGAATGTCACTCCCAGCGTCAGTTTGCCGTTGACCCAATCCTATGGCTACCTCACGCCGACCGTGAGTTTTGATAGCACCAACTATGTACTCACCAATGCGATTGAAAATGGTTTTCCGGATAACACCCCTTCGTTCAACATCCCTATTTTTGACATCGATTCCAGCCTTTATTTTGATCGCAATTTCGATTTTCATAATGCGGCCTATTCTCAGACCTTGTCGCCGCGCCTCTTTTATTTGTATGTCCCCTATGAAAATCAGAACACCGTCCCTATCTTTGATACGTCCATTGTCCCCTTCAGCTACAACCAACTGTTTTCGACCAACTCTTTTAGCGGCTATGATCGGGTGCAGGAAGCGAATCAAATCGCCTATGCTCTCAGCACCAACATCAATAATGCAACAGGTGCTCAAGTACTCAGCGCAGGCATCGGGCAAATTTGGTATTTTGCGAGCCGCAATGTGTCGATCTGTCAGAATCAGCCGAATTCGCCGCCCTGCGTCCAAATAGAGAACCCGGAATACAACGACCCTTTTTCTGATCTCGCCGCTTATTTTACCTATAATTTTAACCCAACGTGGAATTTTGAAGCCGATGCCACATATAATCCCAATGATTCTTCAGTAGATTCACAAAGTTACGGCGTGACCTACACCCCAAACGATATGGATGTGTTGTATCTCGGCTATCAAAACAACCTGCAAAATTACAGCCTCCTCAGCACCCAGCAGGTTTTGGCGGGAACCCCTCCACCTGCATCCTCCATCATCAATACGGCTTTTGTCTGGGGCCTCACGCCTAAATGGGCCGTATTCGGCAGTGTGAACTTTTCTTTAGAGGGCGGAGGCAGTGGCCCGATTGCTGAATTTGGTGGAATTCAATATAGTTCCTGCTGCTGGGCCGTGCGGATCGGGGATTATCGGTATGTGATCAACAATAACCCCAACACGCCGAACGTGCTCACGGGTGAAATGACGAGTACCTTTATGGTGCAGTTTTTGTTAAAAGGTTTAGGCGGAGCGAGCTCGGGACAAATCGCGAGTTTGCTTTCAACGATTCCCACGTATCACGGACAACTAGGATTTTAAATGATGACCCTTTTTTTTAAGCCCTGGCGGATTGCAATTGCAGGCCTCATGCTTTCAGGCGGATTACCTTTTGCTTTTGCAGCAAATCCAAGCCTTGCGCCCGAAACGGATGTTTCTTATGTTAACGGCATAGTCGCCATTGTGAACAATGAAGTCATCACGACGCAAGAACTCACAGATGCGACCACGCAAACGATCACGCAGGCGAAAGCCCAAAACCTGCCCGTGCCCGATGCAACGGTTTTACAACAACATGTGCTGCAAACCTTGATTATGCAAAAAATTGCGCTGCAACTGGCCACCCTCAATAATATTACCGCGAGCGATGCGGAGGTTCAGCAGGCCATCAACAATATTGCCAATCAAAATCACCTGACACCAGCCGCACTGTATTCCAAGCTTGCAACCCAAGGCATTACACAGAATTTTTATGCGAACTCCATCCGCACGCAAATCATCATCCAAAAGCTGGAACAAGCTGAAATTGCAAATGCGATCATCATTACCCCGAGCCAAATTGAAAGTTATATGGCCGCACAGGCACGCGCCCAAAATGCCAATGCAGAATATGATGTAGCGCATATTCTCGTTGCTTTACCGAATAATCCCACCGCGGATGATTATGTTAAAACAAAAGCGCAAGCTGAGATGGTGCTTAAAAAAATCAAGGACGGCATGCCTTTCAGTCAGGCTGCGATGACGTATTCAGCCAGCAGCGATGCGGCAACTGGTGGAGACTTAGGCTATGAAACCGTCACACAATTACCCGTCGCCTTCATCGGCCCTGTCACACGGATGCAAATTGGCGATGTCGTAGGACCTATTGATACAGATGGAGGCTTCACCCTGCTTAAATTATTGGATGTAAAGGGCGCCGCTGCGGGTACACCGCATTATGTCACCGAATATCATGTCGAAGCCATTTTACTCAAAACCAGTCCTGTCCTCAGCAATACCGAAGCCCGCGCGCAATTAGAAAGGATCACCCAAGCCCTCCAAAATGGCCAATCCTTTGCAGACCTCGCCAAAGCGTATTCAGAAGATTATTTTACCAACCAAAACGGCGGCGACATGGGGTTTGTGAATCCCGCTAAACTCAATCCCATTTTAGCCTCCTATGTGCAATCAGCACCGCTCAACCAATTAAGTCCGCCAATCCAAACGCCGGAAGGCTGGTATCTTGTGCAAGTGCTGGGCACAAAACAAGTTGATGACACCGACGCCTACAATCGCCTTCAGGCTCAGCAGGCTCTCTTCCAACAAAAAGCCAACGAAGCCTTGCAGGCGTGGGAAGCCCAGATTAAAGGCATGTCCTACATCAAAATCCTGAATCCGGCTTTAATCCCTCCAGGCGACGATGATTCAAGCTCGTAAGCGCTTTGGGCAAAACTTTCTCCACGATCGCTATGTGATTCAAAAAATCATGGAGGCGATTCGTCCTGACACGCGTGAACATCTCATTGAAATCGGGCCCGGACAGGGCGCACTCACCTTCCCGCTCATGGAACGCGCGCCCCAACTGACGGCCATTGAAATCGACCGAGATCTCATCGCACACTTACGGGAAGATGCGCGCGTGGCAGGCAATGAACGATTTCGACTCATCGAAGGAGATGCTTTAAAAATTGATTTTTCTCAATTGAGAGACCCTTCCTCTTCACAAAAATTAACGATTGTCGGAAACCTTCCTTATAACATCAGCACGCCCTTGTTATTTCACCTGTTCTCTTTTCGTGGGGATATTGATGAGATGTTTTTCATGCTGCAAAAAGAAGTCGTCCTCCGTATGGCAGCCGCCCCGGGCAATAAAGACTATGGACGCTTGTCCGTCATGACACAATATTTTTGCGAAGTAGAACCCTTATTCGAAGTCGCCTCGGGTGCCTTCACCCCCGCACCCAAGGTCGATTCGATGATCGTTCATCTCAGGCCTTATTCCACCTCCCCTTATGGCCCTGTACCTGATTTTGCTCGCTTTGAAACCCTCGTCCGCCTCGCCTTTAATCAGCGGCGCAAAACCCTACGCAATGCCTTGAAAACAGTTCAATTAAATTT